>JAGBYS010000071.1 GCA_017628675.1 Tidjanibacter sp. | reverse complement strand
TCTCGATCAGGTCGCGGGGGATGGTGATCTCCTCGAAGGTCTCCATATGCATCAGGTGGATGCCCAGGTCGTCCTCATAGGTGTACTGGTAGGGGCGACGCTCAACGCGCACGGGCTCGATACGCTCGCTCACCGACGAATAGGTCTTGTCGAGTACGCGGCCATTCTCGAGGTTTTTGAGTTTGGTGCGGATGAAGGCGGGGCCTTTACCGGGTTTTACATGCTGGAAATCGACAACAAGGAAAGTCTTGTTATCCATATCGATACACATACCGATTTTGATGTCTGAAGCTGTTGCCATAGTATAAAAATATATTAAATTAGATATTCCTGTTTGGTGGGTTGTGCGCCTAACGCACAGCGCTTTGAGCCACAAAAGTAATTATTTTTGTCCAAATTCCTACAAGTCCTGCGTAATAATATCACATTTGAGCCCTCGTTTTTTTATCGCCTCGAGCACTTTGGGTAGTGCGTGGAGCATATTGGGGGCCGCCTTGACCGAGTCGTGGAAGACGATGATGTTGCCGGGGCGCAGGTGGCGTGTGACCTTCTGGGCGCAACGCTGGGGAGTGATGCGGTGGTCGTAGTCCTCCGAGATGTTGTTCCACATAACGACCCTCCAGCCCTGGGAGCGCATACGGCGCACCTCGCGTGAGGCTATGCGGCCATAGGGTGGGCGGAACAGTCGTGTGTAGGGCAGGAATTGGCCTGCACGATAGGCACTTGCCATATAGTCGTCGGTGGAGGTGAGCCAGCCGCGTGTGTGGTTGTAGGAGTGGTTGCCGATGGCGTGACCGCGCTCGAGGATGAGCTCCACAAGGTCGGGGTAGACCTCGGCATTGTTGCCCAGGCAGAAGAAGGTGGCCTTGGCACCATAGTTGTCGAGTATGTCGAGAATCTGCTCGGTGATGCGGGGTGTGGGGCCGTCGTCGAAGGTGAGATAGACACTATCTCTACTCTCGACCTTCCACAACATCGTTGGGGTCATACGGCGGAAAAACCTCGGGAATCGGAAGTACATACTACGCTTTCTGGGTAAAAACGACGCAAAGGTATAAAGTTTTTGCTATATTTGTGACATCTTTACGACTTCACTTTACAACAACCATACAAATAGTAACTCACTCTACCCTATGAAAAGAATAATTTTGGGCATAGTCGGTGTGCTGGCGATGTTGGCCGCCACAAGTTGTAACTCTTCGACCATCGGTACCGGTCAGCAGGCAGCAGGCGGTGCTGCCTATGAACTCATAGCCGTTGTGGCTCAGCCCCAATGGGAGGGCGCAGTGGGCGACGAGCTCAAGGAGCTCTTCTCCGACCCCGTGCCCTATCTCAACGAAACACAGCCCCGCTTTGACCTTATGAGGGTGCTCCCCTCGGCCTTCAAGGGCTTCATCAAGGTGCATCGCAATGTGCTCGCCATTGTTGTGGACCCCACCGCACAGGAGATGTCGGCAATTGCCGAGGAGAGCAAGTTTGCCGAGGACCAGCTCATCATTCAGCTCACAGCCCCCAGCGACGAACTCATTATTGAGTACCTCAAGAGCCACAAGGAGGAGCTGTTGGGTGCCTTCGAGCTTGCCGAGCGTGACCGAGCACTCAAGATGAATCGCCGACACAAGGAGGGCGTGATGGTCGATAAGATTGAGGAGATGTTCGGCTTTAAGATTGACCTTCCCCGTGGCTACACGGCCCGTGGTACCAGTGGCGACAGTCTGCTTGTGACCTCCTTTGAGTATCCCGCTGCCACACAGGGTATTGCGGTCTATTCGTACCCCTACACCGGCGAGGAGAACTTCAAGGAAGAGAGCCTCATTGCCCAGAGGGACAATTTCGTGAAGAATATCCCCGGCCCCTCGGGTAAGTCCTATATGACCACCGTCAAGGACTACTATCCCCCCACGGTGACCTATAAGCGAATCAATGGTCGTCTGTGGGCCGAGATGCGAGGCTTCTGGAATCTGGAGGGTGGCGACTTTATGGGAGGTCCTATGCTCAGCTGGAGCACGCTCGATGCCGAGAATAACAAGGTGGTTACGATCGACTGCTATGTCTTCTCACCCAAGCACGGCCAGCGCGACCTTGTCCGTGGCCTCGAACACCTTATCTACTCCGTGAAGTTTCCGGAGAAAGAGTAATTAGTAATTAGTAATGAGTAGTGAGTAAAGAGTAATTAGTAGTGGGGGAATGAAGGAGAATTTTTTGCTGGAGAAAAGTAAAGGGTTTGCATTGAGGGTGATAAAACTATACCGATACCTCAATGCTAACCAATGCGAGCGTATCCTCACCAAACAGCTCTTGCGATGTGGAACAAGCATTGGAGCAAATGTGAAAGAGTCTGTTTTTGCTCAAACTAAAGCAGACTTCACCTCCAAACTTTTTATTGCTCAGAAGGAGTGTGCAGAAACCGAATATTGGTTGGAACTTTTGTACGAAAGCGGATATATGAGCAATGCTGAGTTTCACAGCATATATGAGGATTGCGAGGAGTTGATGCGTCTGCTTGTATCCTCCACAAAAACCTCACAAGGAAAATAAAATTACTCATTACTCACTACTCATTACTCTTTGAGCAGTAGGAATTGTTCGATGTCGTGTTGTAGCTTTTTGTAGAGGAAGCAATCCTTGTAATTCTCGTTCATAAGCAGGGCGTCGCGCACACCGAAGAGCGAGTTGGTATAGTTGCTTTGCTCGTTTATCAGGGCCTGGCCCTCGCAGCCCGAGGTGCGTATCCTATTGCCACTCAGCAGTCTGAGCTTTGAGCATACGGCCTCAAGCACCACCAGCACCACATTGTCCATAAGGGTGTGGCCGTGCATAAATAGATAGGTGTTCTCGGGCGTCACACCTCGCCTGTGGAGCAACTGCTCAAACTCTCCAAGTCTTTTGGCCACAAGCGGATACTCCTGCTCCAGGGCGTTTATGCGACGCGCCACCTGACGCTCCAGCCACTCAATCGTATTGGCACCCGTGTTCTCCAGGTCGAGGTAGCCGAGTCGTACGGTATTCTTGAAACTCGAGAGGGTGAAGATGTTGGGTGTGGATATCTGCGCCGAGTAGGCATACCACACAAAGGCGGGGTATATGGTCCTCGAGTAGAGCTCAAAGAAGCGCTCGAAGTCGAAGATCTTGGCGTCGTTCTTCGTGGCCTTCACACATACATTATGCAACGAGGGTGCATAGCAGAGGAAGTTCTCGGTGGAGTAGGTGTAGGTGTGGAAGAGGTAGGGCGAGGAGTTGATGATGCGGGCATCGTCGGTCTGGTCGGCAAACAGATAGTCGAAGTCGCTGTCCATACACATAATGTGGTTGGGGTGGCAGTGGGCGGCCCCGCCGAGCAGGGTCTTTTTGCCTTTTGCCAGGTTTTTGTTCAGCGGTACCGAGATGTCAAATCGTAGGTTGGGACTCTCATAGGGGTCGAGAATTCCGCGCCAGAAGGCCACATCCTCATAGCCCTCCACCTCGGCCAATATGCGCCTGCAACCGTCGGGCACCTCCAGAAGTTGGGGGAGTTGCTGTGGCGGCTGTGGGCGAAAGATTCGCTCCGAGGCGTTGTATCTGCGGCGTTTTACCATATCTGCTTACAAATATACAATATTTTTCCATATCTTTGTACAGAACAATAAAACCTTTTTGGCAACTATGGCAGAGAACGATTGGAAGGCACGATTGGGCGTGGTATTCTCCACCAACCCCGATTTTCAATATACCACCGACGACGAGGAGGCGGTTGAAACACTCCCCCCTGCAAAACAGAACCTCCGTGTGTGGCTCGACAGGAACCACCGTGGCGGCAAGACCGTGACTCTCATTAAGGGCTTTGTGGGCTCAGAGGTGGATCTGAAGGAGCTGGCCAAGGAGCTCAAGAATCGTTGTGGCGTGGGTGGCTCGGCCAAAGATGGCGAGATAATCATCCAGGGGGCACACCGTGAGAGGGTGCTCGAGATTCTCCTGGCCAAGGGCTATCGTGCAAAAGGGGCGGGTGGCAATTAGCCCCACCCCCCTTTTCGCTATTTTTACCCCATCGGAATTCCCGCTCAAACCCCAAACGACACGGGCCCCTTTGGGGCTTTTCGTCCTTTATGGAGGAAATTATTTTGAATTTCGCAAAAATAGTCATACATTTGTAGTTGGTAAGAGTTGTGCTGCCTGCGGGCAGTAGACTCCAAGGATGAAAGATTGATAGAATAATTTAAGATAAACAGGTCCAAGATGGCAAAGCAGCAAATCGTGAAATCTCTCTCGGAGAAGGTCGCAAGGGTGATTGAGGAGAACAATCGCCTGGAGCGTCAGCAGGCCGAGATGAGTGGCGAGCTCCAGAAGTTGAGGGTTGAGAACCGCTCGCTCAAGGAGAAGCTCGACGAGGTGCAGAAGAAACTCTCTTTGCTGGAGCTTGGCGAGGGACTCGCATCGAAAGCCGATAGTGCGAGCCGCAAGAGGGCAAGGGCGCAGATCAATCGTCTTATGCGGGAGATTGATCGTTGCATAGCGCTTATGAACCAATAGTTAGAGGTCGGCAAAGACCACACATTCCCTGAAGAGAAGCAAGATGGCAGAACCACTGAAAATACACCTCACAATAGCCGGTCGTAAATATCCCTTTACGATTGACCGTGCACAGGAGGAACTCTATCGTCAGGCCGAGAAGGAGACCAATGATATGATCGCCAAGATCAAGTCGGTGTTCCAGCTCGACGAGGAGGGCCTGCTGGCCAATGCCGCTGTGCTCATCGCACTCGGCAAGCTGGAGATGGCAACGGCTCGCAATCTTGACGACGATATGGAGGAGCTCACCAAGCTCGACCGTCAGCTCGAAGCCCACTTGGCAAAACTCAAGTAGAGTAGGCCCGGGGTGGGGTGGTTCGGTAGCCTGCAAGGGTGAGGGCGGTGGATTGACTCCCCCCATAGAGATAGGTTCTTACATATAGGAATTATAGACATTTATGCCCGCATAGATTCCAAACAGATTTGCGAAACTCAACATTTTTAACACTTGAGAGTGACTCGTAGTATCAAAAACAGGCCTAGGTGACCCCGCAAGGGGGAGTGCTGCTTCGGCGGTGCCGTTGGAGGTTTGCGATAACAAATACGGAGCTCTCACCAATGACGATTCGGTAGTTTCGTCAAACAATTCTTGGAATTCTATGTGGGTTATTTTTTTGAAACCAATTTTAATAAACTAAAACGATAACAACAATTTAATACAGTAAAAAGCAACTATTATGATAACAATAGTATTAGCATCGGTTATCTCGGCAGTTGTGGGCATCAGCGTCTACATCCTCGTGTCGAATGCGATAACCAAGAGTACCGTTAAGAAGCGCCGTGAGGCTCTCCTGAAGGAGGCCGAGGCGCAGGGCGAGATGATCCGCAAGGAGAAAGAGTTGCAGGCCAAGGAGAAATTCCTGGAGCTCAAGAGGGAGCACGACAGGAGTGTCAATGAGCGCAACCAGAAGCTCAACCAGCGTGAGCAGGGCATCAAGCAGGTGGAGAACAACCTCAACCAGCAGCGCTCCGAGCTCGACAAGAAGAACAATGAGGTCGAGAGGCTGAGGGAGAACCTCAATGGTCAGCTCGCCTCGCTCGACAAACGCAAAGAGGAGGTTGAGCGCATCATCCGTGAGCAGAATGTCAAGCTCGAGCAGATTGGTGGTATGAGCGCCGAGGAGGCCAAGAATGTCCTCATTGAGAATATGAAGGCCGAGGCCGAGCAGGAGGCTCAGACCTACATCAGCGACACCATCGAGGAGGCCAAACTCACCGCCAACAAGGAGGCTAAGCGCATCGTTGTGCAGACCATCCAGAGGGTTGCCACCGAGACCGCCATTGAGAACTCCGTGACCGTCTTCAACATCGACTCCGACGAGGTCAAGGGCCGCATCATCGGTCGTGAGGGCCGCAACATCCGCGCCCTGGAGGCCGCAACAGGTGTGGAGATTATCGTCGACGACACCCCCGATGCAATCATCCTCTCGGGCTTTGACCCCGTGCGCAGGGAGATTGCACGCCTTGCTCTCCACCAGCTGGTGACCGACGGCCGCATCCACCCCGCACGCATCGAGGAGGTTGTTGCCAAGGTTAAACGCCAGATTGAGGACGAGATCGCCGAGGTAGGTAAGCGTACCACCATCGACCTGGGTATCCACAATATGCACCCCGAGCTCGTAAGGCTCATCGGTAAGATGAAGTACCGCTCCTCCTATGGTCAGAACCTGTTGCAGCACGCTCGTGAGACCGCAAACCTCTGTGGCATTATGGCTGCCGAGTTGGGTCTGAATGTCAAGAACGCACGCCGCGCAGGTCTGCTGCACGATATCGGCAAGGTGCCCGACGACGAGCCCGAGCTGCCTCACGCAATGATCGGTATGAAGCTCTGCGAGAAATACAAAGAGAAGGCCGAGGTTTGCAACGCTGTGGGTAGCCACCACGAGGAGATGGAGATGTCCTCGCTCATCGCCCCCATCGTTCAGGTGTGCGACGCCATTTCGGGTGCACGCCCCGGTGCGCGTAGCGAGATAGTCGAGAGCTACATCAAACGCCTCAAGGAGATGGAGGATATCGCCCTTTCGTATCCCGGCGTGATGAAGACCTACGCAATCCAGGCAGGTCGTGAGTTGAGGGTTATTGTTGGTGCCGACAAGATTTCCGACGCCGATAGCGAGCAGCTCAGCCACGATATCGCCAAGAAGATTCAGGACGAGATGACCTATCCCGGTCAGGTGAAGATTACTGTTATACGCGAGACGCGTGCTGTAGCCTACGCAAAATAGAGCATCTTGTGGGTGAATTTTTCACCAAACTTTAGAGAGCGGCTTCCTCATTTGCGCCAAGCAAACTGCGGAGCCGCTCCTTCGTTTGGCAAAAAATTCCCGCCACAATCTGCACTATTTGGTCTAACGTCTAACGTCTAACGACCTAACGACCTAAGTCTTATAGGCCTTATAAGTCTTATAGGCCCCATCTCTCCCATCTCTCCCATCTCTCCCATTTCTCTCTCCCTTAATTTTCAACTTTCAATTCTTTTCACTACATTTGTGGGAGTTACAAAGTTTAACACCTAAAATTTTACATCTATGGAAGTGATGAACAACGAACAGCAGCCTCAGCAGGCTCCTCAGCACACAAATAACGGCCAGATGGTGCCCCCTCCCAGCAGCAACCTCATTTGGGGTATTCTGACCACCATCTTCTGCTGCCTCCCCTTCGGTATCGTGTCGATTGTCTTCGCATCGAGGGTTGATAGCCTCTGGTATGCGGGCTACCACGACGAGTCGCGCAGGAACGCCAAGAAGGCGGGTAATTGGGCCCTCATCTCGGCAATCTCGGCTGTTGCTTTCTGGGTGCTCTACATCCTTTTCTTCGTCATCATTGGTGTTACCTTTGGTGAGGAGATCTTGGACGAGATGTACTACTAATGCCCTTGAAGGATAGACGAAAGATAGTGGCGGTCGTACTTATGGCCGCCATTTTATTACTCCTTTGTGGGGTCTACTTCTTTGTGGACCCTACAGAGAGCCACCTTGCGCCCAAATGTATGGTCAAGACCCTCACGGGCTACGACTGTCCCTCGTGTGGCGGTCAGCGAGCACTCCACGCCTTGGTGCACGGCCGGCTATGGGAGGCCTTTATCCTCAACCCTTTTCTGACGCTGGCAGTGCCCTACGCCCTTTTGATTGCCTACTCGCTCCTCTCCAGGAGCCGTTTTGCAGTGAGGGTAGGTAGGGTGGTGCGTCACCCTGTGGCCATCTGGTCTTATGTAGCCCTCTATTTTCTGTGGTGGGTGGTGAGGAATACGGCTTGGTGGCACTCGCTTGTGGGATGAAACAAAGAGGGCTCGGCAGAAGTGCCGAGCCCTCTTTTTGTGCGGTTGTTGCCTTGTGAGAGGTTTAGAGGTCGATGCGCAGGAACTCGCCCTTGGAGTTGAAGTCGAGGTCGAGGCCGCTGTCGAGCTCCACATCGTAGTGGCGGTTGTGCTCGATGTCGATTATGAAGTTATCGGGATAGTTGGCATTGATGTACTCCATAATCTTTGCAGGGATTGCCGACTCGGGAATGCCCGATGTGCGGTTTTCGATCTCCTTCCACTCGCCATTCTTCTTGAACTCGATGTAGGTGCCGTCCGAGAGGCTCACCTTGTAGGTGTGGGTGCCGTCGTCGTAGTCCTTCACCACGCTCTGTATGGCCTCCGAGGGGAAGTTCTCCTGGAGGAAGGTCTGTGCTGCCGAGGGCAGTTTGCTCTCGCCAATGAGCTCGTCATTTTTCTCGCAACTCTGTAGCCCAAGGAGGGCTGCGGCGGCAATAGCCACCATTGTCATAATCTTTCTCATAGTCATAGGTTGGTTTAATTATTAATTATATAAGTGTGTCCTGTGGTTGAGGTTCTCGTTGTTAGTCCTCATACCACCTGAAGCGTCCGTTGTGGTCGAAGGAGAGCTCAATGCCTCCGGTGAGTTTCACTTCATACTCCCTTCGCTCCTTGTCTACCTTTATGACCTTTGCACCGGGATGGTTTGCTGCCAGATAGTTCACGATGCTCTCGGGCAGAAGCGCGAGGGGTACGGTGTTCTCGCCACGGGTCTGAATCTGTCTCCAGCCACCCTTGCGACCGAAGTCTATGTGGCTGCCGTTGGCGAAGTGTACCTCGTAGTCCACCTGGCCGTCGTCATACTCCTTGGTGATGTAGGAGATGGCGAGCTGCTGGAAGTGGGTATTAATGAGCACTTGTGCCTTGCGGGGGAGTTTCTCAAAGGAGATGGGGCGCTCGATGGCAGTCGCGCTGACTGCCAGAAGGAGCAGTGTAAAGATGGAAATTAGTCGTTTCATAGTGGTATTTATTATTTGTTTAAATTTGTATTCATTACAAATATACAATCTTTTTTTATTTCCACAATACTAAAATTGCGCCACGGTGTAAAATTTTACACAATTTAATGTTAAGTTTACATTTGGGGGCTGCTGTCGACCGACTACTGCCCTAAGTTGTATGCCCTCCACCAACTCCCCCTTTAGGTTAGAGGGGGGTAGGAATGGGAGGGCTACTTAAGCTCATTAAGGCCTTTTGGCCCTTTTGGCCCTTTTTGCCCTTTTTGCCCTTAATGCCCCCCCCAAAAAAAGACAACCCCCATTTCAGGGAGTTGTCCTATATATAATATATATGTGTGGCCGCTGCTTGGCCACTCTTTGCGCTACTCCTCGGCTGCTACGGCAGCGGTGTTGTAGGGTTTGAGGATGCCACGCTTGGAGGTGCGGATGAACTCGACCACCTGGTCACGGATCTCGCTCTCGGGGAACTGAGCCATAACGATGTCACACGCTACCGAGTAGGTGTGGCCGTCCTGGAAGAGTACGCGGAAGATATCCTGAATCTGCTTGATCTCCTCGTTGGAGAAGCCCCTGCGGCGAAGGCCGAGGAAGTTGGCACCAACATAGGTGATGGGGGTGTGGGCCGCCTTAACATAGGGGGGCACATCTTTGTTTACATAGGTGTTGGCCGCAATCATTGCGTGGTCGCCGATGCGGCTGAACTGGTGGGCACCCGAGTGGCCACCGAAGACCACGAAGTTGCCGAGCTCCACCTCGCCGGCGAGCGACACATTGTTCACGATGACGCAGTTGTTGCCGATGACGCAGTCGTGTGCGATGTGTGCATAGGCCATCACGAGGTTGTTGTTGCCCATAACGGTCTTGCCCTTGGCGTCGGTGCCTCGGTTGACGGTACAGCACTCGCGGAAGGTGTTGTTGTCGCCAATCTCACAAGTGGTATATTCGCCGTGGAATTTCAGATCCTGGGGTACGCCGCCAATAACGGCGCCGCTGTGCACTTTGCAATTCTTGCCCATACGGGTGCCGGACATAACGCTGGCGTGGGGGCCAATCCAGCTGCCGTCGCCAATAACTACATCGGCCTCGATGTAGGCAAAGGGCTCAACAGTGACATTCTCACCCAACTTTGCCTCGGGGTGAATGTAAGCCAAATTACTAATCATAATCCTTTTGTTCGTGTAAAAGTATTTAGTTCTCTTTTTTCTCTCTACTTTGTGAGTTTAGCCTCCAATTGCTGTGCCATCTGTGTGTTGGCCAGGTGGCCGGGGCGCAGTGCCTCCACACGGCCTTTGATGCGTCGGCCAAGGAGCGCCAAGTCGCCCAGAATGTCGAGCAGTTTGTGGCGGGCAATCTCGTTCTCAAAGCGCAGTTGCAGGTGGTTGAGGTAACCCTTCTCCACCTCGATGTCCTCCCTACCGAAGGTCTTGCAGATGCGCCTCTTGGTGCCATCGGAGATGGGCTTCTCGACAACCACAATGGCACTCTCCACGCTTCCGCCCTTGATGAGGCCGAGCTTCAGCAGGAGCTCAATCTCGTGGAGGAAGACAAAGGTGCGACAAGGGGCAATCTCTGCGGGGTAGTCCACCGAGCCGTCGTAGTGGGAGCTCTGTCGGCCTACCACCTTGGAGTTGTAGTCCACAACCACATCCACCGAGTACTCCTCGGCGGGGGTGATGCGTACCTCCACGCCCTTCTTAGGAATCTCGAAGAGGAACTCTTCGGTAACCTCGAAATACTCTCTGGGGGCCTCCTGTTCGGTGGTTCCCACACGGAGAATTTCGGCTGCATAGGCCCTTGCCGAGCCATCCATAATGGGCACTTCGGGTGCGTCGATGTCTATCAGTGCGTTGTCAACCCCCATAGTCCAGAGGGCCGAAACGATATGCTCAATGGTTGATACTTTAGCCTTGCCATCCTTGATGGTGGTGCCTCGCGAGGTGTCACACACATTGTGTGCCAGGGCGGCTACTGAGGGAGAGCCTTTTAGGTCGGTGCGCCTAAAAACGATGCCGCTTCCCTCCTGGGCAGGATGAACGGTCATTGTGACCAAGGCTCCGGTGTGGAGGCCTTTGCCGCTGAAGGTTATGGGGGCTGCAAGTGTTCGTTGTTTAGTCATTTTAATCCGTCGAATCTCTCTTTTTGAACTACAAAGGTAATCTTTTTTTCAATAAAATGTACTACCTTTGTGCGAATAATGATTTTTTCGCGTTAAGGAGTAACATAATGCCACAAATAGAACAACATAACGACAAACGACCACCACGCCTAAACCTCCCCTTTGCACGCCGCAAGGTGAGCTTCGGAGTGTGGGTCTATGAGCACCGCAGCTCGATACTTGTCACCGTCATCATCTACCTGCTGTTTGCCATCGCTTTCGTGGCGGCCGACATTGTTGTCGAGCGCAGCAAGGCACAAACGGAGATTGCCATCGACTTCTCGGAGTTGGAGAAGTTGCAGGAGGAGCTACTTAGAGCCCAGGAGATCAACCGTGAGCTTACCAGAATGTCGTACAATGCGCCCGTCAGGAACGCCATCTCCAATGAGCACGGCCTGAACGAGCAGCTCGACGACCATCGCACCGACGCCAAGAGCATCTATGAGGAGGCCGAGCAGGTGCAGCAGCGTATGAGGGACAATGCGGCCGACTATGCACTCGGTCTTCAGGAGGCCGACAAGGCTGCCCAGCGCAACGACGACAAGGGGGGCGAGAAGAAGACCGCCCGCGTGATGGGTAATGTGTCTGTGTCCTACTCTCTGACCGACCCTGTGCGCCACGCCCGCCGACTGCCCGTGCCGGCCTATATGTGTGAGGGCGGTGGAGAGATTGTTGTGAACATTGTTGTAAACCCCTCGGGTGAGGTGGTAGATTGCAGCGTGGACGAAGCCTACTCGGAGCAGAACTCGTGTCTGCGCTCGGCGGCCCTTGAAAAGGCTCGTGCATCGCGCTTCAATATGGACGAATCGGCCCCCGCAAAACAGTATGGTACAATTAGTTATGTCTTTGTACCACAGTAGAGAGGTGGATTGGCTTATTGACAAAAATATTTGACAATGATAATCGATGCAGGTAATATACTTCTTGTAGGCTCTATACTCCTTTTTGTGAGCATTCTGGCCGGCAAGGCGAGCAGTCGCTTCGGTGCCCCTATGCTGCTCTTCTTCTTGATTGTGGGTATGGCCTTTGGTACCGATGGCCTCGGTATTGAGTTCGACAACTTCGAGACGGTGCAGTTTGTGGGTATGTTGGCCCTGAGTGTCATCCTCTTTTCGGGTGGTATGGATACCTCGTTCGATGAGATACGGCCCGTTCTGAAGGAGGGCATTGCTCTGGCGACCCTCGGAGTGGTGCTCACAACCCTTCTGACCGGTAGTGTCATATACCTCATCGGCGACCTCTTTTCGCTCCATATACCCTTCCAGATGGCTCTGCTGATTGCGGCCGTTATGTCCTCCACGGACTCGGCCTCGGTGTTTGCCATCCTGCGCTCCAAACGATTGGGTCTCAAGCAGAACCTTAGACCACTGCTGGAGCTTGAGAGTGGTAGTAACGACCCGATGGCCTACATCCTGACCATTATGCTCATCCAGGTAAATCAGGGTGTAGATGGCAGTGTGGGACAGGTGGTTGTGACCTTCCTCAAGCAGATGGGCATTGGTGCTCTGGCGGGCTACCTGCTGGGTGTGGGAGCAACCCATCTTATTAATCGCATCAATGTGGGCAACAAGTCGCTCTACTCGGTGTTGCTGCTCTCGATGGTATTCTTCATCGCCTCCTTCACGGATCTGCTTGGGGGCAACGGCTACCTTGCGGTCTACATTGCCGGTATTGTTATGGGCAACCGCCGACTTATTAATAAGCGCACCCTGGCAACATTCTTGGATGGTGTGACCTGGCTGGTGCAGATTGTGATGTTCCTTATGCTCGGTCTGCTGGTCAACCCCCACGAGTTGGTTGGAGTTGCCTGGATTGGAGTGATTGTGGGTGCGGCGATGATCTTTGTGACTCGACCGATGGCCACCTGGCTCACCCTGCTGCCTCTGCGCAGCAAACTCACTACCAAGGCACGCCACTACATTTCGTGGGTGGGACTGAGGGGTGCGGCCCCCATCCTCTTCTCGACCTATCCCAAGTTGGCGGGCCTCGATCCGGATAACACCATCTTCAACATCGTCTTCTTCATCACCATCTTCTCGCTCATTGTGCAGGGAACAACGGTGGGCAGTATGGCCAAGGCGCTCGATTTGGCCGATGTGAGTCCCGAGAAGGGTTTTGACATTGACCTGCCAGATGAGGTGAAGGCGGCCCTTACGGAGGTGGATATTATTGAGGGCGGAGCCAGAGATGGCGCCCTACTGAAGGATGTGAGACTG
>JAGBYS010000070.1 GCA_017628675.1 Tidjanibacter sp. | reverse complement strand
GCACCCCCTCTAACTTAGAGGGGGAATATGTGGAGTTGAAAATTGAAAGAATGTCCTATAATACCTTTCGGCCCTTTTTGCCCTTTTAGCCCTTTCTTGACTTAGGTCGGTTAGACTTTAGACCTTAGACTTTAGACTAAAAAAAACGCTGATAGCGGGATGAATGCAAGGCATACGAGAAAGCGGAGTCCGCAGTTTGCTTATCGCAAATGAGGAACTCCGCTTATCGAAGTATAACGCAACAGACGCTCGTTATATGCTTTTTTTAGTATTCTTGCTTACTCAATCGTACGTAACCATTATAACGCCACTTAGCATTCTCCTCGGCCGCAGCGAAGAGCTCGTCTGCCTCGGCAGGGAACATCTTCTTGAGCGACGAGTAGCGCACCTCGGCGGCGAGGAATGCCTGGAACTTGCTCCAGTCGGGCTCCTTCGAGTCGAGCTTGAAGGGGTTCTCGCCCTTCTCGGCCAGCTCGGGGTTGAAGTGCCACAGGTGCCAGTAGCCACACTCGATAGCCTCCTTACCAACGCTGGGGGTGCGGGTCATACCGCCCTTGATGCCGTGGTTGATACAGGGTGCGTAGGCGATGATGAGCGAAGGACCGTTGTAGGCCTCAGCCTCACGCAGCACGGTGAGCAGCTGGTTGGGGTTGGCAATCGATACCTGAGCCACATATACATAGCCGTAGGTCATAGCGATAGCGCCGATATCTTTCTTGCGGATGCGCTTACCTGCCGAAGCGAACTTGGCAACAGCACCCACGGGGGTCGACTTGGAGGACTGACCACCGGTGTTGGAGTAAACCTCGGTATCGACAATCAGGATGTTCACATCCTCGCCCGAAGCCAGAACGTGGTCCACACCACCGAAGCCGATGTCGTAGCCCCAGCCGTCGCCACCGATAATCCACTGCGACTTCTTAACCAAGAGGTCTTTCTGCTCAACGATAGCCTTGCAGGTGTCGCAACCACAAGCCTCGGCCATAGGCAGCAGGCGGGCAGCAACCTCGGCGCTGGTAGCGCTCAGGTGGCGACCGTCGATCCACTCCTGCATAGTGGCCTTGAGCTCTGCAGAGCACTCATTGCAATTCTCGATTGCCTCAGCCATCTTCGATGCGAGCATATCGCGGCGCTTCTCAACAGCCACCTTCATACCCAGACCGAACTCGGCGTTATCCTCGAAGAGCGAGTTGGCCCAAGCAGGACCGTGGCCCTTCGAGTTGGTGCAATAGGGGGTCGAGGGGGCCGAGCCCGAGTAGATCGAGGTACAGCCGGTAGCATTAGCCACCATCATCCTATCGCCGAAGAGCTGAGTGATAGTCTTAATATAGGGGGTCTCACCGCAACCTGCACAAGCACCCGAGAACTCAAACAGAGGCTGAGCAAACTGGTTACCCTTGATGGTCTTGGTCTTATCCATTACATTCTCCTTGTAGCCAACCTTCTTGGTCATAAAGTCCCAATTAGCCTGCTCACCCATCTGGCCCTCCAGGGGTTTCATAACGAGAGCCTTGGTCTTCGAGGGGCAAGCGTCAACGCAGTTGCCACAACCGGTACAATCCAGAGGCGAGAGCTGAATGCGGAACTTGTAGCCTTTGGTCTGAGCCATACCGTCGCGGAGTGCTACACCTGCGGGAACAGCGGCAGCCTCCTCCTCGGTCAGAAGGAAGGGACGGATTGCTGCGTGGGGGCAGACAAACGAACACTGGTTACACTGGATACAGTTCTCCGATACCCACTCGGGCACCTTCACAGCGATGCCGCGTTTCTCGTAGGCAGCGGTGCCGTTGTCCCAGGTACCATCCTCACGGCCATTGAAGGCGCTCACGGGCAGAAGGTCACCCTTGAGGTTGTTGATGGGCTCGCAGATGTTCCTTACGAACTCGGGCTTCAGGCAATCTGCACCGCTACAGCCACACTCGGGCTCGGTGAGATTTGCCCACTCGGCGGGGATGGGTACCTCAACGACCTCACCACCCTTATCAACAGCGGCGTAGTTCATCTCCACGATATCCTCACCCTTCTTGCCATAGGACTTGTAGATAGCCTTTTTCATCTCCTCAACAGCCTGCTCGAAGGGAATCACATTCGCAATCTTGAAGAAGGCCGACTGCATAATGGTATTGGTGCGGTTGCCCAGACCAATCTCGGCAGCAATCTTGGTTGCGTTGATGATGTAGAACTTAATCTGCTTCTTGGCCATATAGGCTTTCATATGGGTAGGCAGGGTTGCCAGAGTCTGCTCGGCGTCGTGAACGCTGTTCAGCAGGAACGAGCCACCACGCTTGAGGCCCTTCAGAACATCGTACTTGTCCACATACGAGGGCACATGGCAAGCCACAAAGTCGGGAGTGGTCACCAGGTAGGGCGAGCGGATGGGCTTGTCGCCAAACCTCAGGTGCGAGGAGGTGTAGCCACCCGACTTCTTCGAGTCGTAGGAGAAGTATGCCTGGCAATATTTGTCGGTAGTGCCACCGATAATCTTAATCGAGTTTTTGTTTGCACCCACAGTACCATCGGCACCCAGACCGTAGAATACAGCCTCGAAAGTACCCTCCTGTGCCATCGAAATCTCCTTACCAACGGGGAGCGAGAGGAAGGTTACATCGTCCTCGATACCCACAGTGAACTGGTTGCGGGGCTCCTCGGCCTTGAGGTTCTCGAAAACAGCCAACATCTGTGCGGGGGTGGTGTCCTTCGACGAAAGACCATAGCGGCCACCGATGATGAGGGGCTTGCACTCTGCGGGAATATCTTTGCACGAAGCGAATGCCTCAACTACATCGAGGTAGAGGGGGCAACCATTTGCGCCGGGCTCCTTGGTGCGGTCCAGAACGCAGATGCGCTTGGTGCTCTCGGGCAGCACAGCACCCAGGTATTTCACCGAGAAAGGACGGTAGAGGTGTACGGTCACAACACCCACCTTCTCGCCCTTGGCCATAAGGTGGTCAACAACCTCCTTGAGGGTCTCGGTAATCGAACCCATAGCCACGATTACATTCTCGGCATCCTCGGCACCGTAGTAGGTGAAGGGTGCATAGTGGCGACCGGTGATGTCCGAAATCTTCTTCATAGCCTCAGCAACAGCGTCGGGCACTGCGTCGTAGAACTTGTTGCTTGCCTCGCGGGTCTGGAAGTAGATGTCGGGGTTCTGAGCGGTACCACGGGTTACGGGGTGCTCGGGGTTGAGTGCGCGTGCGCGGAACTCTGCCAGAGCCTTCTGGTCGAAGAGGGGTTTGAGGCTCTCCATCTCCATAAGCTCAACCTTCTGAATCTCGTGCGAGGTGCGGAAGCCGTCGAAGAAGTGGAGGAAGGGGATGCGCGAGGTGAGCGACACGATGTGTGCCACACCTGCAAGATCCATCACCTCCTGCACCGACGAGGTTGCAAGCATTGCAAAACCGGTCTGGCGTGCAGCCATCACATCCTGGTGGTCACCGAAAATCGAGAGCGACTGAGCAGCCAGAGCGCGTGCCGAAACGTGGAACACGCCGGGGAGCAACTCGCCGGCAATCTTGTACATATTGGGGATCATCAGCAACAGACCCTGCGAAGCGGTGAAGGTCGAGGTGAGCGCACCTGCCTGCAGAGAGCCGTGAACTGCACCGGCGGCACCAGCCTCCGACTGCATCTCAACAACCTTTACGGTCTCGCCAAAGATATTTTTCTGACCTGCGGCAGCCCACTCGTCAACGAGCTCTGCCATAGTGGATGAGGGTGTGATGGGGTAGATTGCGGCCACCTCGCTGAACATATAGGCGATGTGAGCGGCAGCGTAGTTACCATCACAGGTGATAAATTTCTTCTGTGCCATATTTACTCTTTCGTGTTATAATATTTTTCTATTGTTTTCGATACCTAACCTACTGTATTTAAGGGCTTTTGACGCTGCTCGAAGAGATCTTTGGCGCCATTACCCCAAAATTCATCACGCAAAGATAATAAGTTCTTGCAAATTTCGCTAAATTTGTGGAACTTTTTAAGGCCCAAAAATGTCCCCATCGATTGTTATTTGTCTAACATTATCAGAGTGTTACAAAAATAACAGCACCCAAAATGGGGCCTTTCGGGGCTGATTATAAACAACATAGTTTTCGCCAAGAAAAGTGGTCATTCCAACCGAAAACCACCCGTGCGAAGCAAAAAAATTTATGTAAATTTAACATACGACTTATCTTCAATGATAAACTACAAAGAACATCTGTTATCGAACGGTCTGAGGGTGCTTGCCAACGAGGATGAGTGTTCGGCAATGGCGGCCGTAAACCTGCTCTACCAAGTGGGTTCGCGCGACGAGAGTTCGGAGCGCACAGGCTTTGCCCACCTGTTTGAGCACCTTATGTTCCGTGGCACAAAGTCTGTACCCGACTTCGACGGGCCCGTGCAGGAGGTCTGCGGCGAGAATAACGCCTTCACCACGGCCGATTATACCAATTTTTATATTACCACCCCCAAGGACAACTTCGAGACGGCCCTCTGGCTCGAGGCCGACCGTATGATGGGGCTCGACATCACCCCCGAGAAACTCTCGCTCGAGAAGTCGGTGGTGATCGAGGAGTTCAACCAGCG
>JAGBYS010000069.1 GCA_017628675.1 Tidjanibacter sp. | reverse complement strand
GAACTTTGTAATCTGTGCATAGACATACTGCTCGGGGATGATGGGGAGCATATCGGCACGCAGCGAGTGGTAGTAGTGCTCCACCTCGCCGGGGGTGATGGTCACACCATTCATAATGGTTGCCTGCATAGACCTTGCATACTCGCTCTCGGTGGTCATACGCACCAAGTCGCTCTTAAGCTCATAGACGGGCTTGCCAATCTCCTCCTCAAGGGCAGCGATGGAGCCTGCAGCGGCAATCATATCATCCACCCTCTTGTCGATATTCTCCGTAACGGCAGTAGTGTTAATCTCAATCGAGTCAATCAGTGCCTGATTGTAGAGCAACTTCTGCAGCAGCAGACTCTCCAGAGCCTCGCTCTTAGGGTCACGATCGGAGGTGTAGCCACGCTCACGACGCTGCTCAATAATCTGATTGCTATAGTCGACAACATCCGAATAGAGAATTGCGGAGTTGCCAACCACGGCCACCACCTTGTCTACAATCACAGTTTGCGCCTCCACTTGGGGCAGGATAAGCAGCGAAAGGAGCGCTGCCAGAATTACTTTTTTCATATCGTGTTTCTATCTTCTTATTCTCTCTTTTGGTTCTACTCTCTGCCCCTCATCTCAACAACGCCCTCGCCAATAGCAGCATTGTAGAGGCTGTCATTGAAATTCTGGAGAAGCTCACCCCTACGGCGGCCATAGAGCATACGGCGCACCGTCTCGGCCACTCGTTCATAGGGCGCGCGCTCACCCTTCTTCACCACAGCCGTCACCTCAATGAAGTATTTACTATCCGAGTCGGCCATCTCGTGAATCTTACTTCGGGAGAGCAGATTGTCATTACTTTTGCCTCGACGCACGGGCAGGTAGGACAGGAACTCGTCGAAATCCACCCAGCTATCAAAATTATAGAGCTCGAGATTATTCTTCTCACACATATCCAGAAAATCCCTCTGGTCATCGTCCCCTTTTCCGCCCATAAGGTTATAGAGTTTGAAGGACTGACGATAACTGTCGGGGAGCCTTACGATGCGTCCCTTAACGATGGTCCTATCCATAACGAACTCCTCGCGGTGGCCATCATAATATGCCCTTATGACGCTATCGGACACCAGCGTATCGAGCCTTGCCGTGAGGTAGCTCTGCTCCAGGCGGCTTACCAGAAGCGAGGTGCGGTACTCCTCGACCATCCTCTCCACATCCTGAATCTCACTGCTGAAGACCCTCGCAGCCTCGCGGGCCCTGACCTGGCGGCGCACCCACTGCTCCGCATAGCGCTGGGCCGCCACAAGGCTATCCTCGCTCCCGAGCCCCGAGGTCACAGCCTCGAGTTCGGAGGCGCAGAGCGTGGCCTTACCCACCCTTGCAACAACCTCGTCCTCATTGAGCAACCTGCACGAGGAGAGGCTCACAAGGAGCACCAAAAGCGTGTATGCAATACTATTCGTTCTCATTTACGGGCGCAAATATAACTCTTTAGAGTTAAAAACGCAAAACAAGAGATATTATTGTGAACTTGCAAAACACAAAAAAGGAGCAGAGCCCACATCAGGCTCTGCTCCCACATAATTCTTTTCTACTACTCTACT
>JAGBYS010000068.1 GCA_017628675.1 Tidjanibacter sp. | reverse complement strand
GAAGCAAGGCAGGAAGTAGAACGGTAACCTCGCGGTCACACTAAAAGTTTTTGGGTGGCAACGGCCACAGCGAGTGCTGGTGGCTCCGAAGCAAGGCAGTAAGTAGAATGGTAACCTCGCGGTCACACTAAAAGTTTCTGGTGCAGCTTTTTACAAAAAGGGGTCGTAACGACCCACTTGTGCTGGTGGCTCCGAAGCAGGGCAGTAAGTAGAACGGTAACCTCACGGTTACACTAAAAGTTTTTGGTGCAGCTTTTTACAAAAAGCTGCAATAAGGAATGAGCGAAAAAGTAGGTAAGAGATTTTTGCAGTTGGCGACGGTGGCGCTGTTTGCGAGCAGTCTGCTGTGGCGTTGTGCCAATGTGGCGACCTTGCAGGGTGGCCCCAAGGACTCGCTGCCGCCCATTGTTGTGAGTGCCTTGCCAGGGTTTGGCACAACCAACTTCACCGGCAGGGAGATCCTGATCGGCTTCAACGAGTATGTCCAGATCAAGGATCAGCAGAAGGAGTTCTTCACCTCGCCTATGATGAAGAAGACCCCCACCGTGACCACGAGTGGCAAGGGTATTCGCATCACCATCCTCGACACTCTGGAGGAGAATCAGACCTACGCTCTGAACTTCGGCAACTCGATTGTGGACAACAATGAGGGCAACCGCCTGAGCGGCCTGCGCTATGTCTTCTCCACGGGCAGCGAGATAGACTCGATGGTTATGAGCGGCTACACGGTGAGTGCCAGCAAGGGCGACAGTGTGAGCAACTCGCTCATCTTCTTCTACCCCGCCGAGGTGGACTCCATTCCCGAGTATGACTCCATCCTGCTCAAGCACAAGCCCGCAGTGGTGGCTCGTGCCGGCGGCAACGGCATCTTCATCGCCCAGAACCTCAAGCCCATAGACTACAAGATCTACGCCATTGAGGACAAGAATAGCAACTTCACCTACGACC
The DNA here is from genome assembly GCA_017628675.1 of Tidjanibacter sp. Taxonomy (GTDB): domain Bacteria; phylum Bacteroidota; class Bacteroidia; order Bacteroidales; family Rikenellaceae; genus Tidjanibacter. Next base: position 8,782 of record JAGBYS010000068.1, on the reverse strand, counting down.
CCGAAACGGATATGGTCGGCTTCCTCGACTCGGTGCACAACCCTCTGAGCGAGCCCGACTTCAGGGTGTGGTACGACACCACACGCCACTACCTCACGGCCGAGCCTCAGCTCTACTTCCAGATGTTCACCGACGGCAGATTCCTGCGTCAGAACCTGGCCGAGTCGAAGCGTGAGAGCCGCCACAAGGTGACCCTCTTCTTCGGTGCCCCCTGGCCCGAGGTGCTCGACTTTTCGATCGACAGCATCGAGCAGAGCGAGATTGTGACCGAGTATGTCACAAGGGATAGGGATACGGTGAACTACTGGCTCAATGTGCCTGCCGAGCGCTTGGCCGACACCCTCAAAGGCAGAGTTGTCTATATGAAGCACGACTCGGTCAACAACCTTGTGCCCGACACCGCCAAGCTGGCGCTTGTGTGGTAGTACATCGAGAGCAAGGAGGAGAAGAAGGCCCGCGAAGAGGAAGAGAAGAAGATGGAGCAGGCACTGAAGGATAGCGTGGAGTATGTGCCCCCCATGAAGAAAAACCCCTTCTCGGTGGAGGTGAGCAAGGGCGAGTTGAACCCCGAGAAGACCGTGACCTTCAAGTTTGCAATGCCTCTGGTGGCCGTCGACACAGCAGCCCTGGACCTGCGTGTGGCGGGCGATGCACTCTCCCCCGAGGAGGAGAAGAAGATTGCCGAGGAGAGGGAGAAGGAGGCCAAGAAGCGTGGCGTGGAGAGCATATCCGAGGACCTCTCGGAGCTGCCCACTATCGATTATGAGCTCTACTGCGACAGCCTCGATATGAAGGTTTGGCACCTGAAGGCCGACTGGCAGCCCAAGAAGAAGTATAAACTCGTGGTTCCTGCGGGAGCCTTCCGCAATGTGGCGGGCGAGATGAACGATACGCTGCGCAACGACTATGTGACCTTCGACCCCGAGAAGTTCGGCGTTGTGATTGTGAAGATCAACGGCAAGAGCCCCGAGGCCAACTATGTCATCTACCTCAAGAACGAGTCGGGCAAGACCATCGCCGAGGTGAAGAATGCCACCACGGGCACCTACACCTTCAACTATGTGACCCCCGGCAAGGTGAAACTCGCCGTGCTGGAGGACGGCAACGCCAACGGCAAGTGGGATACGGGCAACCTGATTGAGCGCCGCCAGCCCGAGCGCACGGAGCCCTATGTGGATCCCAAGGGCGAGGAGCTCATTGAGGTGAAGGCCAACTGGGAGATTGAGATAGCCATAGACGCCAACGACCTCTTCAAGCCCATCACCTTCGAGAGCGTCAATGAGCAGCTGCGCAAGACGGAGGCCGTAAGGCTCCAGAAGATTCTCGAGGATAGGGAGAAGAAGCGTCAGGAGGCCCTCAAGAGGGAGAAGGAGCAGCAGGGCGGTGGCCTGGGCGGCTTCTCGTCGGGTATGAGCTCAATGAAGAGCGCCGTGAACTCCGTGGGCAGATAGAAGACTGACATCTGATTACTGACAACTGATTACTAAAAAATGAATAGACATTTTAAGATATACATCGTGCTGCTTCTGGCGGGCCTTATGGGCCTGCAGGTGGCCTCGGCACAGGTGCAATACTTCGGCCTCAAGGGAGGCTGGGGCGAGGGCGATGTGAGGCTCTACCCCCACTGGACATCACCCCCCGTGTGGGGCAAGCTTAACGGCGGTTTCTACTGGGTCTACTATGGCGGTGGCAAGGATAGCGCCTACCTCTACGACGACTACACGGGCGGTATCTGCGTGGAGCTCGAGCTGCTGCAACGCGGCTTTGAGTATGCGGCCCTGGACAGGAACAGTAAGCAGTATATGTATGGCCGCCACTTCAACTCCATAACGCTGCCCATTATGTGGCAGCCCCACGCCTTTGCACTCGACGGGCGCCTGAGGCTCTTCCTGAATGCGGGAGCAACCCTCTCCTACAACCTCTCGCAGGGCTCCATTGAGTACTACATCGACAACGACACGGGGCGTGTGGAGGAGTTCGACTATGAGTGGCAGACGGTGCGCGACAACCGCTTTGGCTACGGCCTTGTAGTGGGCCTTGGTGCGGGTCTTGACCTGGGGCGTGTGGAGGTAATGCTGGAGGGTCGCTACTACTTCGGCTACTCCGACATCGTCAAGCGCAAGACCATCTACCTCGGCACCCAATTCCTGCGCTCACCCGTCGACAACATAAACCTCAGCCTCGGTGTGGCCTACCACTGGAACCACTCGGGCAGCTGGTCCTACAGCCCCGCACAGCGCCGGGCAGCACGAGCAGCCAACCTGGAGAGCCTACCCTCCGAGATAGCCGAGGCGGTGGATGTGGTCAGCGAGATCATCACAGAGTAAACAACAAAGAACAAAAAAATAGATATAAAAGAGATTATGGAGAACAACTTTGGAGAGTCCACCCGACAGCAGAAGGTGGCTCGTCAGATACAGAAAGACATCAGCAACCTCTTCCTGAAGGAGTGCGCCGAGCTGGTTAGGGGCGTTATCGTTTCGGTTACGGCCGTGAGGGTCAGCCCCGACTTGGAGTATGCACGCATCTACCTGAGCATCTTCCCCTTCGACCGCCACGAGGAGATTATGGAGAGGATTCAGGCCGAGAGCTGGAAGATTCGCAAACTGCTGGGTGCCAAACTGAGAAATCAGTTGCGCCTGGTGCCCGAGATCACCTTCTTCCTCGACGACTCGCTGGAGTACATCGAGAATATCGACAACCTTCTCAAAAAATAGGCTCTGGGAGGTAGACCGACCGACAACGAAAGGGGATGAAAGGGGGGCTCGACATACTCTTTGCACGCCGCTACCTGCGCTCGCGCAAGTCGCTCTCGGTGATTAACACCACCGCAGCGGTGAGCTCCGTGGCCATTGGTGTTGCGGTGGCTGCTATGGTCATCCTGCTGTCGGTCTACAACGGCTTCGACAACCTGCTGAGAAGTCTCACGAATACCACCGAGGCCGACATCATAGTAACCCCTGCCCGAGGCAAGAGTTTTGCGTCTGAGGCGCTCGACTGGAAGGCACTCGAGCAGACCCCAGGTGTAGCCCACCACTCGGCCTACATTGAGGAGAGCGTTATGGTGGAGTACCACGGCCGTCAGGCCTTCGCCACGCTCCGAGGCGTCGACGAGAACTACACCGATGTGGTGGGTCTTGACGAGCCCGAGATGCTCTTCTATGGCAGTTGGCAGGTGGCACTGGGCGAACTGCGCAGGGTGGTTGTGGGCAGAGATATAGACCAGATATTCGCCGACGGCTTCTCGGTGCGCAACACCGCCGTACACGGCCCGCTCAAGATACTCTCGCTCAGGAAGGAGAGCATCTCACCCCTGCTTCCCATCTCGGCCATCAAGAGCGACAGCCTGCGCCACAGCGGCACCCTCTCCGAGAGGGCCAACACCCTCGGGAGCCACATCTTCACCTCGCTCGATTGGGCCCAGGAGTTCCTCTCGAGCAAGGGCCGACTCTCGGCCGTGGCGGTGGCAGTCACCCCCGGAGAGAGGATTGAGCGTGTGGTGGAACAGCTCGAGGAGAGGCTCGGCGAGGAGTTCCGGGTGCAGAGCCGCTACCAAGCAAACGAGGCGCTCTACAAGGCCACCAAGTTTGAGAAGTGGAGCATTTTTTTCATACTGCTACTGGTGACCATCATCGCAGGTGCTACGATTATAGGCTCGCTGGTGATGCTCATCACCGAGAAGAGGAACGACATCGCAACCCTCTACTCCATCGGAGCCCGCCGAGGCTTCGTTGCCCGCATCTTCACCCTCTCGGGAGTGCTCATCGGCGCTCGCGGCGTGGTGGGAGGCATAGTGCTGGGCGTGGGCGTCTGCTTGGTTCAGATACTCTTTGGGGTAATCAAGATGCCAGGCAGCACCTTCCTCATTGAGGAGTACCCCGTGGAGCTCCGTGTGGGCGACCTGGTGGGCATTGCGCTCTCGGTGTTGGCCGTCACCTGGATAATAACCAATTTCACAATCTCTCGAATGATACCGAGAGGAGATAAACCGAATGAAACACGCATTTAGATACACCACACTTCTTCTCATCCTGGGCGCGCTGCTTCTGGGCGGCTGCTCGAAGAAGAGAATCATACCCGACGAGGAGCTCTCGAAAATCGCACGCGAGATGTTCCTCACGAACGCCTATGTGAACCTCAACAAGGTCAAGGCCGACAGCGTAGACCTCTACACCCCCATCCTAGAGCGTTATGGCTACTCGCAGGACGACCTGTTCAACACTCTGGCCAACTTCCAGAAGCGCAAGAGTGCACGCCTTGGCGATGTGATAAACGCCACAATCCTCGACCTGGAGAGCCTCTCCGAGGGGTACCAGAAGAGGGTGCGCGACCAGAAATATATCGACTCGCTGGCCACGGCCACCTATCAGAAGGAGTTCTTTGTGCTCCACAGCGTGGAGGTCAACCGAATGAAGGATACGGCCCGTCTGCGCCTCTCGCTGCCCATTGTGGACGAGGGAGAGTATGTTGTGGAGTATAGCTACAGGGTGGATACCCTCGATAAGAACCTTAGGTTGCAGTCGGAGCACGCCACCTATGACGCCGACGGCAAACGCCTGAGCCTTATGCGCAACAACCTCACCGGCGGTGGCGACAAGAAACACTATCAAACAACCATCTCGCCTCGCAAGGGTGCCACCAGATATGAACTCGTGCTGGCCGACTACACCCGTCGTGAGAGCGACCCCCACATCAGTTTTTCCTCGCTGCGCATCACCTACTTCCCACCCCTGGAGGAGGCACTCGCACAGCTGGACTACGACAACCGCATAAAGCCCGCCATCTATTACGACGAGCAGATGCGCTTCAGGGAGTTCCCCTTCACCAAGACCCCTATGCTGCCCACCGACACCGTCTGGGTACACCTCGATACGGTGGAGCTTGCCGCTGCCGACCTGCACATCCACAAGGCCGACTCGCTCAACACACTCTCCCGTAAGGTCGGTAAGGAGCTCCAGGCACTCGAGAAGAGGAGCGAGGAGTGGAGGCGCAAAAACAGTTCAAAGATAGACAGCCTCAACCACCAAGTAGCCCTGCTGGATAGTCTGCGTCAGGGCCACATCGAGTGTGCCGAGCAGCTCGAGAGCAACATCTTCGGACAGCCCCGCAAGCGAAAAGAGAGCAACGAGTAATCCTGCTCCCAGATATAGATATACACCAACCTAAGAAACCACAAAACTACAATCGATATGTACAAAAGAGAGGAGATTTACGACCCCGAAACCACAGCCCAGCTGATGGAGCACTACGAGGCTATTCTGCGCCTTCTGGGCGAGGATGTCCAGCGAGAGGGACTCCTGAAGACCCCCGAGAGGGTGGCCAAGTGTATGCAGTTCCTCACCAAGGGCTACACCGAGGAGCCCGCTGAGATTCTGCGCAGCGCCATCTTCAAGGAGGACTACCGCCAGATGGTACTCGTCAAGGACATTGAGCTCTACTCGCTCTGTGAGCACCATATGTTGCCCTTCTACGGCAAGGCACACATCGCCTACATACCCAATGGTCAGATTGTGGGCCTGTCGAAGATTCCACGCTGTGTGGAGAGTTTCGCCCGCCGCCTGCAGGTGCAGGAGAGGCTCACGATGGAGATTCGCGACTGCATACAGGAGACCCTCAACCCACTTGGCGTAGCAGTTGTTATTGAGGCGGCGCATATGTGTATGCAGATGCGTGGCGTGCAGAAGCAGAACTCCATAACGACCACCTCGGCATTCAGCGGTGCCTTCCTCAACCACCACGAGACCCGCCAGGAGTTCCTGGAGCTCATCGGCGCAAAGTTGCACTAATCCCCCTTCGGGCACACATCCCACACTCATAAAAACACGGGTATCAAAAAAGATACCCGTGTTTTTTGTATATAGGTCTGGAGGGGGGCGGGCGGTGGGGCCCACAAAAAAAGAGGCAGGTTCTTTAGCGAACCTGCCTCTGGAGTTTTGGGATTATGTCCGACTATTTGCGACGGCTCTGGATCCACTGGTTAGCCCTCTCCTCTGCCGAGAAGTTCTTGGGACCTGCAACCAGGGTGTGCTCAACCTTGGGACCGATGACACCACGGCTCATAGGACGAGCGGGGGTCTTGATCTCCTGGTTGGCCTTCACCATCTCTTTCTTCACCGAACCGGCCTTCTTCTTGTTCACAACCTTAGCAGGTGCTACTGCCGAAGAGGTGTTGCGGGTGAGGACTACATCCGAGATTACAGCGATGCTTACGCTATACTGACCCATACCGTAGAATACGGCCGAGTTGGGATAGTAGCTGATGCCGCTGTGAACAAGGGGTTTAACGGTGATGGTGTTGCCATCCTCCGAGATTTCCACGGGGAAGTAACCATTCACGGTGTTGCCCTCGGCGTCACCCATATAACCTACGGGCAGACCATTGATAGGATCGTAGGCGATGAAGTGCGACTCATAGATTGCATTGTTCTCTGCATACCAGCTCGACATAGGAGTGAAGTAGTTCACATTGAAGGGAGCCGATACCGAGCCATCAGCAGCAACCTCGAGGTACCACTTGGGACCGAAGTCATAGAGAGGCATCTCGCTGGTATAGCCGTTGTAGGTATCCGAAATGAAGAGGCCATAGGGATCTGCATACTGGAAGTAGGGCAGAATGTCGCCACCGAAGTCGAAGCCATTCATAAGGATGCGGTTCTGAGCGCGGGTGTTGTCAATGAAGGTCTTGGCAGCAGCCTTGAACTCTGCATAGTATGCATCGGCGGTAGCGCGATCCACACCGTGTCTGCGGAAGATTTCGTAAGCCTCCTCATCCAGCGACTCGGGATACTCAAAGTCACCGATGGTGATCTTCGAGGTGTGGGTAGCGGTCTGGGGAACATAGATCTCCTGCTCAACATCGTAGAGGCTGTAGGCAACAGTAGCGGTAGCGGTCCACTCGCCCTTGAGGCTCTCGAACAGAGCGCTCTCTACCCTATCGGCAGCGGGCTCGGGGAGCGAACGAGCGATAACTGCATCCGAGAAGGTCTCGGTGCCCTCGTCGTTGGCAACCATAGCGGCCAGGTAGTTGTTCTCGTTGGGACGCGAGGGAAGAGTGAAGATAAGACCCTCGTCGGAGTTGATCTGCAAAAGCTCAAGAGTACCGAGCTCTATACCGTAATTGTCCACGATCTCCTGTGCCGACATACCGGTCATAAGCCACTCCTTCTCGTAGTTGGAGATAGCCTTAGCCTTCACAGCGTCCTTGGTGGGGCACTTGATGTTGAAGCTAACCTCGAAGGGCGAGGTCGACTCCAGAGCGGTAACCTCCAACTTGGGTGCGGGCTTGGTGGGCTGGCTCAGATAGAACTCATATTTCTTGAATACCTGCTCGTGGCCATCGAGGATGCCGTCACCCTCAACATCGCCGCGCAGACCTACAACATATACCCAGTATTTCGACTCACGAGGAATGTCGTAGAAGTACTCGCTCAGAGCGGTGTAGATGGTACCATTGAGATTGTATTCGGGCTGATAGGGGTCTACAATCATAGTTACACCTGCATAGGAAGCCTCCAGAGAGGTTGCAAACCACTGCATATGCTCCTCGTCGATAGCCTGCGAAGCCATACCGTGCTCGAGCTCACTCATAATCATAATGGCAACCCTGTCGATCGACTCATCGGCCCAAACCTTCACCTGTGCGTCTGCGGGACCGGGGGTAATCTCTACCTCTACCAGATCCTCGGGCAGGGGCTCGGGTTTCTGAACCTGAACGTGTACCCTCTGGTAGAAACCGGTCCAGTAGGGGGTCTCGTCGATGCGTACATCGCTCTTGCTCTGGTCAATCAGGTAGCTATCCTCGTCGAACATAGGACGGTAGTAGCCCATACCGTAGCCACCCCAGTGCTCACCACGGCGATACTCACCCATTGCTACAACCTGGGGCTGACCGGGAACGATACCCTCCCAATAGGTCTCCTTCTGGCCACCACCTGCATCGAAGAGGCTGTGTGCCTCATCGATGATGAGCGAACGGCTCTCGTTGAAGAGGTTGATGCCACCCCAAGCGGTGTCGTGGAGGTTCAGAGCAAAGTAGTCTGCATTGCCACGCGAGTTGTAGGTGTAAAGGCTCATAGTAGCCCACTTGATCATATGGTTCTGCTCCTTGATTTTGGGATCAACCCTTACATCAACGGTGAAGCCACGGTAGTGAATATCGCGAACGGTGATATCCTGAGCAAAGTCCGAGGTCTTGATGCCACCAATGGTGATAACCTCCTCCATATACTCCTCAAGAACGGCAATCTCACCTGCGATGTAAACCACATACTCGGTGTTGGGCGAGAGAGCGGTAATGGTCACCAGATTGTCGCCCGACTCGAGAGCCACGCTCTTACCGGTAGCGAAAATCCTCTGGATGCTGGGAGCACCCTCGCTCTCGGCCTCAGCAGCGGTCTTAACCACATAGGCGATGCGCGAAACATTCTCTGCATAGACCTTAATCTCGGCGGTGGTCGACTCCACAGCGCCAAGTTTAGCGGTCAGCACGGGGATGATGGGCTCGGCAGCAGTCTTGAACTTGAACTCCTTAACCTCGCTCCATACCTTGTCGGCCGAAATACGGCCTGCCCAGTAGGTCACATAGTTGGTCTCAGCCTCCAGATTACGGAGGGTCACCTGGGTTAAGCCCTCTTTCTCGAGAGCAACCATAGTACCCTGAGCGAAGATCTCCTCAACGGTGGGGGCAGTCATCTCGCCCTCGACGGGTTTGATGATGTAGCTCACAACATTGAGCACCTCGGCTTTAACCGAAACGGTGGCTGCGGTAATGTCTGCACCCACG
>JAGBYS010000067.1 GCA_017628675.1 Tidjanibacter sp. | reverse complement strand
AATTCAAAATTCAAAATTCAAAATTGATGGTTGAAAAATGGGAGAGATGGGAGGAATGTGAGGAATAAGACTTATAAGTCCCATAAGTCCCATAAGCCCTATAAGCCCTGTCGGCCCTTTTCGCCCTTTCGGCCCTTCCCCGTGAAAGGAAGGGTCGTCAGTCGTCATTTCCCTTTTGGCTTTGGGTTGGTAGGTGGCAGGTCGACAATACAAAAAAGCACTCAGCGGAAAAATAAAACATTCTTTGTTTTTGTTTCTCGTTTATAATATCTACATTTGTGGATTGAATTCGTGCGCGTGTGCTAGATGCGTACACAAAAGAGCAAAAACAACAATTAACTTTATACACAAACTTATTTAAAACAAAAAAGTTATGAAAATTTCGCACATCGAGCATTTGGGTATCGCAGTAAAGAGCCTCGAGGAGGCAATTCCTTACTATGAGGAGGTTTTGGGTCTGAAGTGCTACAACATCGAGGAGGTAGCAGACCAGAAGGTTAAGACTGCTTTCTTCAAGGTTGGTCAGACTAAGATTGAGCTTTTGGAGCCCACCTGCCCCGAGAGCACCATCGCAGGCTTCATCGAGAAGCGCGGTGAGGGTATCCACCACATTGCTTATGCTGTAGAGGATGTAGCAGAGTGCCTGGCAGAGGCCGAGCAGAAAGAGGTTCGCCTTATCGACAAGGCTCCCCGCAAAGGCGCCGAGGGTCTGAACATCGCATTCCTCCACCCCAAGTCGACCAAGGGTGTGCTGACCGAGCTCTGCTGCCCCGGCTGCAAATGCGAGGAGTAGTCTTTTGAATTCAAAATTCAAAATTCAAAATTCAGAATTCAGAATTGAGAGTTGAGAGTTGGCAGTTGAGGTAATGTCATTAAAGTCCCTAATGTCATTGACTCACTAAACTCTCTTTCTTGACGCTTTAGATGTAATAGGTTCTTTTGAGGGATTTATCAAGCGTAGCTTGACCAAGTCCCCCTCACAGGAGGGGGATTTAGGAGGAGGGTAACACCTGAGCCGTTAGGCTCACTCATAATTTTTTGGTGGAGCCCAACGATAATCTTTCGGTAGAACCGCAAACCTTAGACAACAACTAAACACATAAAAGTAATTTAACCAAAAAATTATGAGTGAAATTCAGGATAAAATCGCGAAGCTGATTGAGCTGCGCGAGGAGGCAAAGATGGGTGGCGGTCAGAAACGCATCGACGCCCAGCACGAGAAGGGTAAATATACCGCTCGCGAGAGGCTTGCAATGCTCTTGGACGAGGGTAGCTTCGAGGAGTTCGATATGTTCGTAACTCACCGTTGCGTTGACTTCGGTATGGAGAAGAGCCACACCTTGGGTGATGGTGTTGTGACCGGTTACGGTACCGTAGACGGCCGCTTGGTTTATGTTTTCGCACAGGACTTCACCGTTTCGGCAGGTTCCTTGTCGCTCACTATGGCAGAGAAGATCTGCAAGATTATGGATATGGCTATGCGCAATGGCGCTCCCGTTATTGGTCTGAACGACTCGGGTGGTGCTCGTATCCAGGAGGGTGTGAACGCTCTGGCAGGCTACGCTGAGATTTTCCAGCGCAATGTTATGTCGAGTGGTGTTATTCCCCAGATTTCGCTGATTCTTGGTCCTTGCGCAGGTGGTGCCGTTTATTCGCCCGCTCTGACCGACTTCGTCATTATGAAGAAGGATACCAGCTATATGTTCCTCACCGGTCCCAAGGTTGTTAAGACCGTTGTGGGCGAGGATGTAACCCAGGAGCAGCTCGGTGGTGCAAGCGTACACGCCTCGAAGTCGGGTGTTACCCACTTTGCAGTTGATACCGAGGAGGAGGCTATCAACATCACCCGTCAGCTTATCAGCTACATTCCCCAGAACAATATGGAGGATACCCCCGTTGTTGCCTGCTCGGATCCCATCGACCGTCTGGAGGATTCGCTCAACGATATCATTCCCGATAACCCCAACAAGGCTTACGATATGTATGAGGTTATCCACGCTGTTGTGGATAATGGTGAGTTCCTGGAGTCGCAAGCTGCTTATGCTCGCAACATCATCACCGGTTTTGCAAGGTTCAACGGCCAGAGCGTAGGTATCATCGCTAACCAGCCCAAGTTTATGGCAGGTGTGCTTGATATCAAGGCTTCGTGCAAGGCTGCAAGGTTCGTTCGCTTCTGCGACGCCTTCAATATTCCTATCGTTACCTTCGTGGATGTTCCCGGCTTCTTGCCCGGTACCGGTCAGGAGTACGGTGGCGTTATCGACCACGGTGCAAAACTTCTCTATGCATACTGCGAGGCTACCGTTGCTAAGGTTACCGTTACCCTCCGCAAGGCTTACGGTGGTGCCTACATCGTGATGAGCTCGAAGCACATCCGTGGCGACATCAACTACGCTTGGCCCTGCGCTGAGATCGCAGTTATGGGTGCAAGTGGTGCTGTTGAGGTACTCTGCGCTAAGGAGATTAAGGCTGCTGAGACTCCCGAGGCTCGCGCTGCCCTCATCGCCGAGAAGGAGCAGGAGTACAAAGACAAGTTCTCGAACCCCTACCGTGCTGCACGCTACGGCTACATCGACGATGTTATCGAGCCTCGCAACACCCGCTTCCGCGTAATCAGGGCTCTGCAGAGCTTGGCTACCAAGCGCCTTGTTAACCCCGCTAAGAAGCACGGCAATATTCCTCTGTAGTAGTAACCATTAAAAACGAAACAATATGAATTGGTCACAAATTTTGTGGATCACTCTCATTGGCTTCCTCATTGTGGTTGTCGTGTTGGTGCTCCTGATCTACATCATCAAGGTTTTTGGTGTAGTCTTCGCTGCCAACCACAAGCAGAAAGTTGCCAAGAAGAGCGCCGCTAAAGGCGAGGCAGCCCCCTCAGAGGTGGCTCTCCCCGAGATGGTT
>JAGBYS010000066.1 GCA_017628675.1 Tidjanibacter sp. | reverse complement strand
AGGATTGCAAGAGTGTAGCTCTTCTCGGGCTCAAGACCATTTGCACCGGTATTCAGAATATCACCCGACCAGTAGTAGCTGCTCAGAACATCGAGCATAGTAGCACCGGGGTTGAACATCTGCTGCATAGTGAGCATCTCCTGCAGACCATTCTCAGCCTCAAGGATGGTGATTTCGCGGTTGAAAGCGCCCTGCTCGGCGAGATACATATTGTAGTACGATGTCTCGTCGGAGCAATCTACCGAGAAGTTTGCGCCCCAAGGCTCAGCAGAGGTAGGAGTCACCGTGAAGGTTGCATCTGCGGGATCGGGAGCGGGCAGTGTGCGGAAGAATGCCACAGCGGGCTCGGTGGTGATGCCACCCGAGTAGCCAACAGCCATAACATAGTGGTCGGTGTCGGGAGCATTCACTTTGTACTTGTAGTTGGGGCCACCTGCGGTGTAGTCCTGTACGCCCTGATAGAGCAACATACCCCAGTCGAGGAACATCTTGTTGTCGTTCACCCACTTGTTCATCAGCTCAATCTCCGACGATGCGCCATCGTAGGGACCGCAAACCCAAGTGAAGGTCTCATCGAGTTTTGAGGGGGTGATCTTCAGATCCACACGGTTCATCTCAACATTCTCAACCGAAATCTCGAAGGTCATATCCGACGCCAAAGGCTCACCGGTGGTGAAGGTGTTGTGCGAAGGAGCAGTAACGATGTAGAGGCTGTCGCCCTCAACCAACACACCTGCAATCATATAGCGGTAGGTGAAGTTTGCGTTCAGATTCTTAGCCTCCATAGTCTCAGTGCCTTTGGGGCAAAGACCTGCGATAATCTCGGCCATAGTGAAACCACCCTGGAGGTAGCTCTGAATCTCCGAATCGAAGTATGCAGCAAAGAGCTCACCGTCGGTGAATTTATACTCACCTGCGGGATCTACATAGGCATTATAGTCGGCATCGGCAATGATGAACATATGCCAGTTGATGTCGTTGTTAGAGGGGGTTACCTCGAAGCTTGCTTTGGTTCCAAGCACCTCTACTGCAACATCAAACGAGCAGTCGATGGGCTGCACAGCCTCGGTTGTGAAGGGCTCGCACACGGGCTCGGTGTTGGGCTTGAGCTCTGCATCCAGACCGAAGACTACAAGCGAGTAGTCGGTCTCGGGAGCCAGACCCGTCATATCCTTGCTGTTAATGTCGCCCTTGCTCATAACCTCGGGCAGATACTCTGCCAGAGTCTTACCGGTGGAGGCTGCCTGATTGCGCAGACTCTCCATAATGGCGGTCGAGAGACCCTCGCCCATACCGGCCTGGTCGATGTAGGTCTCGGGAACGAGAACTACCAGATAGTTAACATCCTTAATCGAGGGAATTACCGAGTAGGTCATCGAGCTCTTGGTTACAGCCTCAATCTCCACCTCAAAGGTGAGTTCCACGGGCGTTGGGCCTGGAGGCTCGGGCTTAGGGGTGGGGTCGGGCTCGGGCACGGGATCTTTACAACTTGTCAGCGAGATTGCCATTGCCGAAAGAAGCATTGTGGCAAATAGGAAAAGTTTTTTCATAGGTAAATAGATTATTGATTGTTAAAAGTTTGTGTTTGCGTTTTATCGGTTTTTAGTTTTTGTGAATTTGCTTGAAAATTGTAGTTATTACAAAAGTAGAAATTAATTTTCTATTTTCCAAATGTCTGCACCGTTTTTTAACTGCAATGTGTGGTTTTATATGGTTGCTGTGTTTTATTTTGAGCATCCTTGTTGCGAAAAAAAAAGCGGGCGACTCGCAGTGAGTCGCCCGCCTTGGCGGTCTATCTTATATATAATGTATAAGACTATTTCTCCAACTTGGGACCGGCAGCTACAAGAGCCTTACCCTCCTCGTTGGTGGTGAACTTCGAGAAGTTCTTGATGAAGCGGCCAGCCAGGTCCTCAGCCTTCACAGTCCACTCAGCCTCGTTCGAGTAGGTGTCGCGAGGATCGAGGATCGCGGGGTTAACGCCGGGAAGCTCGGTGGGCACGGTGAAGTTGAAGTAGGGGATCTGCTTGGTGGGGGCGGTGTCGATCGAGCCATCCAAGATAGCGTCGATGATACCACGGGTATCCTTAATCGAGATACGCTTGCCGGTGCCGTTCCAACCGGTGTTCACCAGGTAGGCGGTAGCACCCGAAGCCTGCATCCTCTTAACGAGCTCCTCACCGTACTTGGTGGGGTGGAGCGACAAGAACGCTGCACCGAAGCAAGCCGAGAAGGTGGGGGTGGGCTCGGTGATACCACGCTCGGTACCTGCGAGTTTTGCGGTGAAGCCCGAGAGGAAGTAGTACTTGGTCTGCTCGGGGGTCAGAACCGAAACGGGAGGCAGCACGCCGAATGCGTCAGCCGACAGGAAGATAACCTTCTTGGCAGCGGGAGCCTTCGAGATGGGCTTAACGATGTTGTTGATGTGGTAGATGGGGTACGAAACGCGAGTGTTCTCGGTCACGCTCTTGTCTGCGAAGTCGCAGTGGCCCTCTGCATCTACGGTCACATTCTCCAGAAGTGCGTCACGACGGATAGCGTTCCAGATATCGGGCTCGCTCTCCTTGTCGAGGTTGATAACCTTTGCGTAGCAGCCGCCCTCGAAGTTGAATACGCCCTCGTCGTCCCAGCCGTGCTCGTCGTCACCGATAAGCTGGCGTTTGGGGTCGGTCGAAAGGGTGGTTTTGCCGGTACCCGACAGACCAAAGAAGATAGCGGTCTCGCCCTTCTCGTTGGTGTTGGCCGAGCAGTGCATCGAAGCGATGCCCTTCAGGGGAAGGAGGTAGTTCATATAGGAGAACATACCCTTCTTCATCTCACCACCATACCAGGTGTTGATGATAACCTGCATCTTCTCGGTGAGGTTGAACACAACGGCAGTCTCCGAGTTGAGACCGAGCTCCTTGTAGTTCTCAACCTTAGCCTTCGAAGCGTTCAATACTACGAAATCGGGCTCGCCATAGTTTGCCAACTCCTCCTCGGTGGGACGGATGAACATATTCTTAACGAAGTGAGCCTGCCAAGCAACCTCCATAATGAAACGGATTTTCAGACGGGTGTTCTCGTTAGCACCGCAGAAAGTATCCATTACATAGAGTTTCTTGTTCGAAAGCTGCTCGGTGGCGATCTTTTTGAGCTCCTTCCAAGCCTCGGGGGTCACAGGTTTGTTGTCGTTCTTGTACTCCTCGCTGGTCCACCATACGGTATCCT
>JAGBYS010000065.1 GCA_017628675.1 Tidjanibacter sp. | reverse complement strand
TCGGGCATTGTGGATAAGATTGGCAGGGAGAATGTGCTCGACCACATCCAGAAGGCCCTCACTCGCGCCGAGGAACTGAGCGCATAGCCAGCCCCGCGCAACCACAGCGTTGCCATTCAATAAAACCCCTCCGCAGTTCACAAAGCGTAACTGCGGAGGGGATTTTGTTTTCTAGTTAGAAAAAGGGGCAAAAAGGGCCAAAAGGGCCAAAAGGGCGAAAAGGACTTATAGGACCTCAATGACCTTAAGTAGCCATCCCATTTCTCCCATTTCTCTCAACTTTCAACTTTCAACTTTCAACTCCCCATAAGGTAGTCTGCTACAGCCTGATAGGCGGGTAGGGAGAGGTAGTCGTTGAGGGTGTTGGAGGCGGCGGGGTTGGAGGCTACGCGCACGATGACCATCTCGGCCGTGGGGTCGATGTAGATGGCCTGGCCGTGGACGCCACGAGCCATATAGGCACCGTTGGGGTTGTTCGTAACCCACCACATATTGCGGTAGCACCACCCCTTGAGAGTGTCGCTGTAGCCCGAGGCCGCAAAGGGGGCAGTATCGCCACCAAAGCGAATGTCCTCAATCACCTGCCGAGGCACAATCTGCTCGCCGTGCCACCTGCCCTCCGAGAGCATCATCTGCCCAAAGCGTGCCAGATCCCTGAGGGTGGCGTTGAGCCCTCCGCCGGCAAAGGCTGTGCCCGTTGCGTCTACCTGGTAGTAGGCGTCCTGCTCCATACCCATACGGCTCCAAATCTTGCTCTGTAGTTGTTCGGCCAGAGAGGCGCCGCCCACACGCTCGACAATCCAGCCGAGCAGGTCGGAATTCACTGTGCGATAGCCAAATACCTCGCCGTGGGTGCCACTCTTTTTGACCGTTGCCAGATAGTCGCGATAGCCCTGAGGTGTGCCCTCGGGGTGGGGAATCATAGCGTTGCCGGCGGCGGAGAATCCCCACACCTCTGCCTCGGGATTGCTGTAGTCCTCGGAGTAGGCAATGGCGGTGGTCATATCCATCACCTCACGCACCGTGGCGTCGCCAAAGCCACTTTCGGCCAGCTCGGGCAGATAGTAGGCAACGGTTTTCGAGGGGTCCAAGAGCCCCTCGGCCACAAGCGTTGCGGCCAGCGTTCCGGTGAAAGATTTGGTCACGCTCATAAGGGCGTGCAGGTCGCTACCTTGCATCCCCGAGAAGTAGCGTTCGTAGATGACTCTCCCCTGGTGGAGGATGATGATTCCATCTACATAGTTCAACTCGAGCCCCTGGCGAAAAGTTATGGGCTCGGAGTGGCCGAGAGGGGTGAATGTTAGGTTGTCAATTCTCTCTTCGTCAAGACGATAGCGGAACGAGTGGAGTCGTGCGAAGTTGCCTCGCTCGACACCCGTCGTGGGCATAAACTCCCTCATATGGAGCACGCTGTAGGGGAGGTTTTCGGGTGTGAAGAAACTGCCGTCGGCGGCCGAGCCTCGGTGCTCTTGGGCTGCGAGTGGGGTGAGGAGTGTCATAGTGGCAAGGAGCGTTAAGATTCTCTGTTTTGTGACTTTCATAATGGTTGTTTTTGTGTTGATTAGTTGGAAATATGTTGTAGAGTAATAACAAATTTTGGGCCAAGGATAGTATGGTGGGGAGAAAAATATGTGAAAAAAGGGGGTAAAGTGTTGGGGATAATAGCGAATCACAAAAAAATATATATTTTTGTGGGTTGAAATAGACGAACAAACAAATTAACCTAAAATCAATATCAGTAATTTTTTTATGAAGTTTATCAAAATTTTGTTGGTGAGCCTTTTTGCGCTCTTCTCGACCAATCTCTTCGCTCAGCAGGCCGGCACACAGTGGACTGCAGAGGTTGAGAATCTCGGCGAGGGTTACTACAACATCAATGTGACCGCACAGGTTCCCGAGGGTCTGCACATCTACGCAATGGGTGAGCTCGGTGGCTTCAACCCCACTACCATCACCTTTGAGTCGAAGAAAATCTCTCTCGACGGTGAGATTACCTCCTCCAAAGAGGCTCACAAGTACTACGATGAAACCTTTATGATGGATATGGCAGACTTCGAGGGCGAGGTTACCTTCACCCAGAAGGTTGCTGCCCACAAGAAGAACGCCGAGGTTGCTATTGCCATCGAGTGGCAGGAGTGCAGCAATGAGAACTGCTTTATGGGCGAGGCCGAGCTTGAGGTTAAACTCGGCAAGGAGGTAGCCACCGCAGCTGAGGCAACTGTTGCTCCCGCAAGCGAGCAGGAGGCACCTGCCGGCAACTTCTGGGCAATGATTATTGAGGCCATCATCTGGGGCTTTGCAGCTCTTCTGACCCCCTGCGTGTTCCCTATGATTCCTATGACCGTGTCGTTCTTTATGAAGGGCTCGGAGAATAAGGCTAAATCGAAATTCCGCGCAGCAATGTATGGTGTCTTCATCGTGGCACTCTACACCCTGCCCATCGCCGCTCTGATTATCATCACTCACGTAGTGGGTGGTGACGCTGTAACGGCCGACATCTTCAACTGGCTTGCAACACACTGGCTCCCCAATATCATCTTCTTCATTGTCTTTATGGTCTTTGCTGCATCGTTCTTTGGTGCATTCGAGATCGTACTGCCCTCGAAACTCGTTAACAAGAGTGACGAGAATGTCGACAAGCGTAAAGGTCTTGGCGGTGTGTTCTTCCTGGCACTTACCCTCGTGCTCGTATCCTTCTCCTGCACCGGTCCTATCGTAGGCTCCGTGCTCATCAAGGCTACCCAGGGTGAGGTTTGGACCCCCATCTTCGCAATGATGGCCTTCTCGCTGGCCTTCTCGATTCCCTTCGTGCTTTGCGCCCTCTTCCCCGGCCTGCTGAACAAGATGCCCAAGAGCGGTGGCTGGCTCAACTCGGTGAAGGTTGTGCTCGGTTTCGTGGAGAT
>JAGBYS010000064.1 GCA_017628675.1 Tidjanibacter sp. | reverse complement strand
TGTAGCAGTTGACTATCAGTTTGCCCTTAGGGCCTAAAAATGCCTCGGTACCCAAGGATGTTACGCTGTTGGGGATGATTGTGAGAACTGCGCCGGTACATTTGCGGAAAGCGTATTCGCGAATTGTGGTGACCTGATCGGGAATGATAATGGTGCCGAGATTTTCACAATCCCTGAATGCGCCTGCGTCAATTTTGGTGATGTTATTGTGCAGATTAATTTGCCTTAGGTTTTTGCAACCATAAAATGTGTGGCTTTTGATTTCGGTTATCTTGCTGGGCAAGTTAACGCTCCATAGTTCGCTACAGCGGTAGAATGCCTCGCTGCCAATCTCCTCAAGAGTCGAGGGGAGAAATATGGTTTTGAGGGTGGCACGGTCGTAAAAAGCAGCCTGGCTTATGGCTGTGATGTCGCCATCGAATGTGAGGATACCTTTACCCTCTTCGTATGTGTTTGAAGAGATGTTTACACCCCAGTCGTTATCTCCCTTGCTGTCAAATAGATTAGGTTCAATGGGTGAATTGTTGGTGGAGGTGTAATAAATCTGATTATTCAATGGGATGTTAGGGTCTGTGGTGTCCACAGGCTGGTCGTTACAAGCGGTTGCAAGGAGGCCTGTGATGCAAATGAGTGCTAAGGTGTTTTTCATTATGATCGTAAATAGTTGGCTGATATTGATTGTGCAAAAATAAGAAAACTTTTTGCAATGTGGTGCGGAGGAGGGTGAAAAGGGAGCTTATTCGTGCGCAGGTGAAGATTTTTTTGCACGAAATGGGGGAGAATAATTAAAAAATGGTAACTTTGCGCCAATTATCCTATTTATTAATAAATAGACTATGAAAATCGCGATTGCACAGATCAACTACTCGTGTGGTAATTTCGAGTACAACAAGTACAAAATTATCAACGCAATAGCACAGGCAAAAGAGCAAGGTGCAGACCTCGTGGTGTTCGCCGAAGAGGCCATCACCGGCACCCCCGCACACTCGCTTCTGGTGAGGAGTTTCTTCCTCGACAAGGCCGAGGAGACGCTCGTGGAGATTGCCGCCTTTACGGACGATATCTCCGTGCTCATCGGTCTGCCCCTGAAGAAGAAGGGTGGCACGGTGAGCGCTGCAGCCTACATCAAAAACCGCCACATCCGTCGCTACATAACCAAGAAGAGCCTTTCGGGCGATCTGGACGCTGCCTATATGATTTCGGGCAGGGGTTATGAGTATGTGAATATCGGCGACGAGAAGGTGGCTGTGGCACTGGGTGGAGATGCGCTGTGTGACCACGACTTTGCGGATGCGAGCACCATCATCGTTATGGGCTCCGACCGCTATCAGCTCGGCCGCATCGAGAAGCGCTACGACAAACTCTCTGAGAAAGCCTATATGGCAGACGCTAATGTGATTTTTGTGAACCACATCGGCGGCTCGGGAGAGATTGTCTACGACGGCTCGTCGGCTGTGTTCAACGCCAAAGGCAAGGCTGTGGCCCTGCTCGACTCCTTTAAGGAGGAGGTGCGAGTTGTGGATACCAAGGCCCTCGGCGAGGCTATCGAAGTGCCTTATCAGGACAAGACCGCCAATGCCTACCGTGCGCTCAAACTCGGCGTTAGGGACTATTTCGCAAAGAATCATCTGGACGACAAGAGGGCTTGCGTGGTGCTCACCGGTGGTATTGACTCCTCGGTGACGGCCGCCATCCTGGTCGATGCACTCGGCAAGGAGAGGGTTGTGGGCCTCCAGATGCCCTCGAAGTACTCCACCGACCACTCGGCCGAGGATGCCGAGATGTTGGCCCGTGCGCTCGGCATTGAGCTCGTGACAATCCCCCTCAGCGACATCTATCGCAGCTCGCTCTCGACAATCATATCGGCAATCGGTGCGCCCAATTCGCCCAAGCTGGAGGTGGACTTCCAGTTGCGCCTGCGCACAGCGCTCTTTATGGCCTACTGCGAGAGGTGGGGCTGTGTGCCCATCAATAGCGCCAACAAGACGGAGCTTGCCGTGGGTGCGCTCACGCTCTATGGCGACACGAGTGGTATGATCGGCGTGCTTGGCGACCTCTACAAGAGCGATGTTTATGCAATGGCCCGCCACATCAACCTCCAGCACGGCGACATCATCCCCGAGCACACAATGCTCAAGACCCCATCCTCGGAGTTGCAGATTGGCGAGTACGATGGTCATATGCTTCCCCATTACGATGTGATCGACGCAATTCTCTATCGTATGCTCGAGAGGTGGCAGAATGAGGACGAGATTGTGGATGCCGGCTTCGACATCGAGGATGTAAGGCTTGTGAGAGCGTTTGTCTACACATCCCTCGAGAAGGTCCACCAGTTCTGTCCCATCCTCGAGGTTTCCAATATGCCTCTCGATAGGAGCTATATGGATCTCCCCACGGCGAACAAGTAAGAAAATTAGATTTTAGAATAGAAGGTTAGTTATGGCGAAGATTATGGAGCACGATGCCCGCATCGTGGCTGTTTTCCCCGACGAAAGAAGAGTGGAGGCCGAGATGATGGTTAGTAGTGCTTGTGGCAACTGCAAGGCGAAGGCTGTCTGTGGCGGCGAACAGGAGAGTAGGGTGGTGTCGGCCTACACCGCACACCCCGAGGTCTATAAGGTGGGCGACGAGGTCACCATCTCCATTGAGCAGATTATGGGCTATAAGGCTATAACCCTGTCCTATATTATACCTCTTGTGGTGATGATTGCCGCGCTGGCAATTACACATAGCCGTTGGGGCGACCTTGTGGCGGGTCTTTCGGCTCTGGGTGCCTGTGCGCTCTATTTTGTGATTCTCTCGTTTTTTCGCAAACGATTGGAGAAGGTCATTGTCTTTAGTGTGAAAGGTAAATATTTTTAATTCGATAGATTGATATGGGAAGTTTGGTAACTACTGTATTGGTTGTCAGTGGATTGGGTGCGCTCTTGGCGCTCCTGCTGTATCTGGTGGCAAAGAAATTCAAGGTCGTAGAGGACCCTCGCATCGACCAGGTGGAGAAGATGCTGCCCGGTGCCAACTGTGGCGGCTGTGGTTTTGCCGGTTGTCGCGGCATGTCCGAGGCACTGGTGGCGCGCGATGATATCTCCAGCCTCTACTGCCCCGTGGGTGGTGGCGAGTGTATGAAGCAGATTGCCTCCTATCTGGGTAAGGCTGCTGCTGAGCGTGAGCCTATGGTGGCGGTGGTAAGGTGCGCTGGCTCGTGCGAGAATCGCCCCAAGACCAATAGGTTCGATGGCGCATCCTCGTGCCTTGTTGCCTCGTCGCTCTATGCCGGTGACACGGGCTGCTCGTTTGGTTGCTTGGGATTGGGCGACTGCGTTGCCAAGTGTGACTTCGACGCACTGCACATCAACCCCGCAACGGGTCTGCCCGAGGTGGATGAGGAGAAGTGTACCGCTTGTGGCGCCTGCACAAAGGCTTGTCCTAAGCATATCATTGAGCTGAGAAAGAAGGCGCCCAAAGAACGCAAGATATATGTTTCGTGTGTCAATAAGGATAAGGGTGCTGTGGCTCGCAAGGCGTGCAAGGTGGCTTGTATCGGTTGTGGCAAGTGTGCCAAGGTGTGTCCCTTTGAGGCCATCACGGTGGAGAACAACCTGGCCTACATCGACTATGCGAAGTGTAAAATGTGCCGTAAGTGTGTTGTGGAGTGCCCCACGGGAGCAATCGTGGAGTTCGGTTTTCCTCCCCGCAAGGTGGCAGAAGTAGAACCTCAAACGGCTAAAACAGAGTAGAGAGTATGATGAAGACTTTTCCTATTGGCGGTATTCATCCGTCTGATTGTAAGAAATATAGCAAGGATTCGGCCATTGAGCAGTTTCCCATTCCCGCAAGTGTGACCATTCCTCTTTCGCAGCACATTGGAGCCCCAGCGGTGGCTACCGTTGCCAAGGGCGATAAGGTGCTCGTGGGTCAGGTTATTGCTACTGCAGGTGGCTTCGTATCGAGCAATATCCACTCGTCGGTGTCGGGTACGGTTACGGCTGTGGATGACAGGCCCGATGCTCAGGGCAATATGAAACCCGCCATCACTATTGCCGTAGAGGGCGATGAGTGGCTCGAGGGCATTGAGCGAGATGGCGCCCAGAAGAGCCTTGGAAGCCTCACTGCCGAGGAGATTGTGGCCAAGGTGAAGGAGATGGGTATTGTCGGTATGGGTGGTGCAACCTTCCCAACCCACGTGAAACTCTCGATTCCTAACGGCAAGAAGGCAGAGTGCCTTATCATTAATGCCGTTGAGTGTGAGCCCTACCTTACTGCCGACTACCGTGTGATGCTCGAGAGGGGCGAAGATCTCCTTGCAGGTGCTCAGCTTTTGGCTACGGCCATTGGCGTAGATAAAATATATATAGGTATAGAGAATAATAAGCCCGATGCAATCAAATACCTGCAGGCGTTGGCAAAGAGCCAAACAAATGTAAGGATTGTGCCCCTTAAAATGCGTTACCCCCAGGGCGGTGAGAAACAGCTCATTGCTGCTGTTACGGGGCGTGAGGTGCCCAGCGGTGGTCTTCCCATCGATGTGGGTGCAGTGGTGCAGAATGTCGGCACAGCTCTGGCAGTTTATGAGGCTGTTGTATTTAATAAGCCCCTGATTGAAAGGGTTGTGACGGTCACAGGCTCAACTCTTGCTTCACCAAAAAACCTGCTCGTGAGGGTTGGTACCCCTATGAGTGCTCTGATTGAGTATTGCGGTGGAATGGAGGGCGTAGGCAAGGTGGGGGCCGGTGGTCCTATGATGGGCCGTGCGGTGAGCAACATCGACGCACCCGTCACCAAGGGTACTTCGGGCGTGTTGCTGATTCCCACTGAGGATGCTCTGCGCCAGACGGAGGGTAGCTGTATCCGTTGCGCCAAGTGCGTGGAGGCCTGCCCTATGGGTCTGGAGCCCTATCTGCTCAGCACGCTTACCCAGAGGGGTGACTATGAGGAGTTGGAGGCGCACTATATTGCCGACTGCATCGAGTGTGGTTGCTGTACCTTCTCGTGCCCCTCGTACCTTCCCCTGCTGGATTGGGTGAGGATTGGCAAGGCCGAGGTTATGAAGCGTATGCGCGAGAGAGCTGCGGCTAAGAAGTAGAACGAAAAGAAGAAAATAAGAATAGAATTATGAGTAGTCAGAAATTGGTAATCTCGCCCGCTCCGCATACCCACGGAAGCAACGATACAACTCGTATGATGGGCGATGTTCTCATTGCGCTCCTGCCTGCACTCGTGGTCGCCGTGTTGGCCTATGGCTTTAGGGCCTTTGTGGTTACCGCCTTTTCGGTGGTTTGCTGTGTGCTTGTGGAGTGGATGGTGCAGAAGTTTATGCTCAAGGGCCCTTCGACCCTCGGCAACCTCTCGGCCGTAGTGACGGGCGTGTTGTTGGCATTCAACCTGCCGGCCGACATTAATCTCGGTCTGGTTGCGATTGGTGCAGTGGTGGCCATTGGCATTGCAAAGATGACCTTCGGCGGTCTGGGTAAAAACCCATTCAACCCCGCACTTGTGGCTCGTGTGTTCCTTCTGATCGCCTTCCCCGTGGCGATGACCTCGTTCCCCGAGGCGGCAAATGCTGTGACGGGTGCAACTCCGCTGTCGATGGCAAAAGAGGCACTTGCAGCAGGCGAGCCTGTGAGTTCGGTTATGCAGAGGGTTAGCCTTGTGGATATGAGCCTTGGCATCCAGAGCGGCTCGATGGGTGAGATCTCGGTTGTGGCTCTGCTTCTGGGCTTTGTGTGGCTCTTGGTGCGCAGGGTTATTTCGTGGCACATTCCCGTATGTGTGCTCGGCACAATGGCGATTTTTGCAGGTATCACTTGGGCAATCTCCCCCGAGGAGTATATGTCGCCTCTGTTCCACCTCTGCAGTGGTGGCGCAATGCTGGGCGCAATCTTTATGGCCACCGACTATGTGACCTCGCCTATGACCAAGAAGGGTATGGTGCTCTACGCTGTGGGCATTGGTGCAATCACGATGCTCATCCGCCTTTTGGGTGCCTATCCCGAGGGTATGTCCTTTGCCATCCTGATTATGAATGCGCTCGTTCCGCTGATTGATAAGTATATGCGCCCCAGGCGTTTTGGTGCCGTAAGAAGTAAAAAGTAGGGGAGGAGAGTAGATATGAAAAGTACACTTAAGAATATGGTCCTGATGCTCTTTGTCATTGCGCTGGTTTGCTCCGGTGCAGTGGCGGTGGTCTACTCACTGACCAAAGAGCCCATTGCCCTTGCACAGCAGAATAAGGCTGTCGAGGCACTCCGCAAAGCTCTCCCCGAGTTCGATACGATTATCGATACGGTGGAGATGAAGGATTGCGTTATCTATGAGGTCTTAAAAGGCGAAGAGTCTGTGGGTTACGCCGTAAAGACTACCTCTCCCAATGGTTTTAATGGCAACATTGAACTGATGGTGGGCTTCCGTCTGGATGGCACCATTCACAACATTGAGGTGCTCGCGCAAGCGGAAACTCCTGGCCTTGGAGCCAATATGTCGTCGGCAGATAATGCACTGCAGAAGAGCTTTGTTGGCAAGAAGGCGAGCAAAATGGATATGAGGGTTAAGAAGGATGGTGGTGAGGTGGATGCACTCACCGCTGCCACTATCTCCTCGAGAGCCTACTCGGAGGCGGTTGGCTTTGCTTATGAGGCAGTTAAACAGTATGAGAGCGAGAACACCGAGCAGCGTGGTTTCGACTCCACCCGCTTTGTTGAGGGAAGTGGTGTCGTTGCAAACGATATTGTTGATGGCCACCTGGTGGAGATTCTCGGAAAAGATGATGTGACACTGGGTTGCGTGATTTACACCTCTGCTCAGGGTTATAGCCGAGCAGTACCCGTAAGCCTTGCAGTCTTTTTCGACACGAAAGCAACGATTGTGGATGTTGCAGTTGTGGAGCAGCAGGAGACCCCGTCGCTTGGCGGAAAGATGACCGAAGAGGATGGTGTATTGCTCCAGAGCGTTAAGGGCAAGGATGCCTCAAGGCTTAATTTTGCTCTGCGAAATAGTGGTGGCGATATTGATGCAATCACCTCGGCAACAATCTCTTCGAGGGCTTATGCTCAAGCAGTGGAGAAGGCTTATGAAACCTATAAAAAAGTTAATCTCTAAGAGGCGAAAGTTATGGGTAAGAATTTGAAATTTTTTACGGATGGTATTCTGAAGAATAACCCCACTTTTGTGCTTGTGTTGGGTATGTGCCCCACGCTTGCGACAACCACCTCGGCCTTCAATGGTATGGGTATGGGTGTGGCAACAATGTTTGTGCTGGTGATGTCCAATATTGTGATTTCGCTGCTGAAGAGTGTGATTCCCGATAAGGTGCGCATCCCTGCTTTTATTGTGGTTATTTCGTCGTTTGTAACTGTTGTTCAGTTGCTTATGCAGGCCTATGTGCAGGATCTCTACAACACCCTGGGTGTGTTCATTCCGCTGATTGTGGTGAACTGCATCATCCTTGGTCGTGCGGAGGCTTTTGCCTCGAAACACAATGTGTGGGAGTCGGCTCTCGATGGTCTGGGTATTGGCCTCGGTTTCACCCTGGCACTCACTCTGATTGGTATTGTCAGGGAGATACTCGGCAGTGGTTCCATCTTTGGCCTTGACATCTGGCAGGGCGATGGCGCGCTTGTGTTTATCCTCTCGCCCGGTGCATTCTTTGTTCTGGGCTACCTTATGATTGTTTTCCGCAAACTGACAACTAAAAAAGCTTGATAGATATGGAGTTATTTGCAATTATCATAGGTTCCATTTTTGCGAACAATGTAGTATTCGCCCAGTCGCTTGGCATCTGCCCCTTCTTGGGTGTGTCGAATAAGGTGGGCACAGCCGCCGGTATGGGTGCAGCCGTAACTTTCGTTATGGCCATCTCGTCGCTGGTTGTGTGGTTGCTCCAGAGCTATGTATTGGTACCTCTGGGTATGGAGTATATGCAGACCATCGTCTTCATCCTCGTGATTGCCGCTCTGGTGCAGATGGTGGAGATTGTGCTCAAGAAGATTTCTCCTTCGCTCTATCAGGCTCTGGGTATCTTCCTCCCGCTGATTACGACCAACTGTGCAGTGCTGGGTGTGGCTCTGCTGCTCGTTCAAAAGGAGTACAACCTCCTCGAGTCGGTTGTTTATGCCACATCTATTGCACTCGGCTTTGCGCTGGCACTTGTCATTATGGCAGGTATTCGTGAGCGCCTGGAGGTTGTCGGTATGCCCAAGGGTGTTAAGGGAGTGCCCATTGCGCTCATTACTGCGGGTATTCTGGCTATGGCCTTTATGGGCTTCTCGGGCCTGGTGTAGCGAGCAGCGCGAGAAAATAACGATAGAAATAGAGGAATCGGAGGGGCGAGGCTCTTCCGATTCCTCTTTTTGTTTGCAGGGCGAGGGGGAGAATGTTTTGTTAATTAGAATAATATTGCCTACCTTTGTAAGGTTATACTCTCTAAAAGAGAGTAGTGTAGAGAGCGAATTGATTTGAACTCCCCGCTTTTTTAATATACTAGCCTGTTGCACTGGGAGTTGTGCGACAAGAAAGATAAGAGATGAAGAGCTATAGATTGTTGTTGTCGGCCCTGATGGTGTGTGTGCTTAGCGTTGGGGCGGCGTCTGCTCAAAGGAGGGTCGCTGTCAGGTATCACGAGCAATATGTGAGTGGTTTCGGATGGCTGCAGTATGAGATTTCGGAGTATGCCGACGGTACAGCCCACGGCATAACCAAGATTAACTACTCGGATGGCACCCCCTATGCGGAGATGACATACGAAAACGGTGTCCACACCTATGCCAAAATTTTCTATAGCGACGGTAGTGTCAATTACGAGGGCTCGATTGCAAGCGTGAATAATACGCAGTTCTACTCGAGCTTCAAACTCTATGAGTTCAACAATAACGGCAATAGGGTGCTCTCGCACGAGTATACGACCGCCATTAAAAGTGGCAGCCTTGAGCCCGTGGTGCAGAGCTATGTGCAGTATGACATTAATCGCTCGGCGGTAATGTATAAGCTACAGACCAATGGCGATGTGGTGAGCGTGGAGGCATTCAGTGGCCGCAGAAAGGAGTATCATATCGATCTGAACACCGCGAAGCA
>JAGBYS010000011.1 GCA_017628675.1 Tidjanibacter sp. | reverse complement strand
TTGACTTTTTATTTCTCTCTTCGGCAATAATCATTGACCCCTCTCTGACGGGCTCGGGCGAAAATACTGCCCAGAAGCCGCTTCTAATGCCTAATTTGTGGAGTCGTTTGCGCAACATATGAGCCAGAGGGCAGTGATGGCTCTTCTCTATATCCTTGACCTCAATCTTTGTTGGGTCGGTTTTGGCTCCTGCACCCATCGAACTAACCAGAGTAATTCCTCTTTCAAGGGCACCGGCAATGAGATTTACCTTGGGCGAAAGAGTGTCTATGCAGTCCACTACATAGTCATATTTTGCAGCGTCAAGAAGCTCGTATGTCTTCTCGTCACGGATATATTCGGTGTGTATATGCAACTTTAGATTGGGGTTGATATCCATCAGTCTTTCAGCCAAAACATCTGTTTTATTTCTACCAATGGTTGAATGTAGGGCGATGAGTTGGCGGTTGATGTTGCTCTCGCCAACCGTGTCGGCATCTGCGATGGTGAGTTCGCCTACGCCAGCCCTTGCGAGCATCTCGGTGGCGTATGCACCCACGCCTCCAAGTCCCACAACGAGAATGTGGGCATTGTTGATTGTGGCGAGCTTCTCCTCGCCTAAAAGTAGTTGTGTTCTCTCTTGCCAGCTCATTGAAAAATTCGCTTATAGTTACTTGAAATCTGTTCTGAAAGTTGCTCTATGCTAATGCCTCTAATCTCGGCAATGGCTCGGTAAAGTGTGGCGATATCTTCGCGGCTTGCGTCGCTCTCAAGAAGTATGTTTTCTGCAGGGCAAATCCCGATGGCTCGGATTGTTTTAGGCGACTTTAATGCGCTGAAACCAAATGATATGTGATAGTCTCTTGAAACCAATTCTTGAAGTTGCTCTGGGGAGCCAATGAAGCCGTGGAAAATGACCGCTGGAATGGTTGAGAAGTGGGAGAGTAGACTGAGTATTTCCGCCTGTGCCCTGACGCAGTGTAAGATGATTGGAAGCCCTCTATTTTCGGCAATTCTCAGTTGGGCTTCAAGTAGCTCCAGTTGTGCCTCCCACGAACATTCGCACGCCCTGTCGAGCCCAATCTCCCCGATGGCTACGCAGTTGATGGTGCGTAGTTGGTCGAGTAGGGTAGCGAGGTTTCCTTTTGTGACATCCGTATCCCAGGGGTGAATTCCCGCCGAAAAGGGAGTCTGGGGCGGATTTTTGTCCACTCCAAGGCGAAAATTCACTATCCCCAGATTGACTTTCAGGGGGTTGTGGGTGTGTATGTCGACAAAAGTGTTCATTTCGAGAGCAAATATACGAAATTAGTTTGTGAAAAAATGTGTGAAAATAATAACACGAAGATTACCTATTTATAAAAATAAGGATTATATTTGCCAAGTTTTAGAAGCCTTTGCAGAACTATAGAACACAAACATACAACAAACCAATAATTTATTAACCACTTATCTTTGTAGATATGTCGAAAGTCATTAAACTGAAAAAGGGTCTCGACATCAAACTCGTGGGTGAAGCAGAGAAAAGCGTCATTGATCTTCCCATCGGGGAGCGTTACGCAGTTTCTCCTCTTGCCTTTGAGGGTGTTGTACCCAAGCTGTTGGTGGCTGAGGGTGACAAAGTTGCCGCAGGTGACGCTCTGTTCTACGACAAAGCACACCCCGAGGTAATGTTCACTTCGCCCGTCAGCGGAACCGTTTCGGCTGTTCGTCGTGGTGAGAAACGCAAACTTCTCGCTATTGAGGTGGCAGCTGATGCTCAGCAAACCTACAAACAATTTACCGTCAAACTCGACAAGGCATCGAGGGAGCAGGTGGTAGCTGCACTCCTTGAGAGCGGTCTTTGGGCTTCGATCATCCAGCGCCCCTATGGCATCATTGCCAACGCGCAGGATACCCCCAAGGCTATCTTTGTGTCGGGCTTTGACAGCGCACCTCTGGCTCCCGATATGAACATCGCCCTGAAGGATGATGTGGAGGCTGTTAAGGCCGGTTTCGCTGCCCTGAAGGTGCTCTGCCCCAATGTTCACCTCGGTCTTGAGGCCGGTAAGGAGAGTGTATTGGAGGCTGTGGAGGGTGTTGAGAAACACTACTTCAAGGGTGCGCACCCCGCAGGCAATGTGGGCGTGCAGATCCACCACATCGACCCCATCAACAAGGGCGAGAAGGTGTGGACCGTGGCTATCCAGAATGTGGCCATCATCGGTCGCCTCTTCCTGGAGGGTAAGGTGAATATGGTCAAGACCTATGCCGTTACCGGTTCGCAGGTTATGCATCCTCAGTATGTTAGGGGTCTTGTCGGCTCGTCGCTTGCCGATGTGCTTACTCCCACCCGCATCAAACCCCAGTCGGGCGGCTCGAAGTTCCGCATCATTGAGGGTAATGTGCTTACCGGTCGCAATGCCGGTGCCAACGGCTTTATGAGCCTCTACTCGTCGCAGGTGACTGTGATTCCCGAGGGTGGTGAGTTGGAGCTGATTGGTTGGCTTGCTCCCCGTCTGAACAAACTCTCCGTTTCGCGCACCTACTTCTCGTGGCTGATGCCTAAGAAGAAATATGACCTCCGCACTGGTCTGAATGGTGGCGTAAGGCCTTTTGTTGTTACGGGCCTCTATGAGAAATATCTGCCTATGGATATCTATCCTATGTATCTCTTCAAGGCTATTATGGCCGGCGATCTGGAGAAGATGGAGAACCTTGGTATCTATGAGATTATTGAGGAGGATGTGGCTCTGTGTGAGTTCGTTGACCCCTCGAAGCAGGAGTTGCAGGCTCTGGTTCGCGATGGTATTAACCTCATGATTAAAGAGATGTAAGCGTATGAAACAGAATTACAATAAACCCCTTCCCAAACGATTGCTCGATAAGTTTGCTCCCACCTTCTCGGAGGGCGGTAAACTCTCGTGGCTGCATTCGTTCTATGAGGCAATGGAGACTTTCTTCTATGTGCCTACTGATGTGACCAAGAAAGGCTCACACGTGCGTGACTGTAATGATATGAAGCGCACCATGTTTATGGTGATCATCGCCCTTGTTCCTACCATCCTGTTCGGTATGTGGAACATTGGTTTCCAGAGGATTGGTGGCGCTGACTTCAGCATTTGGCAGAACTTCTGGTTTGGTTTCTGGAAAATGTTGCCCTCGATTCTTGTGACCTACATCGTTGGTCTTTCGATTGAGTGTGCATTTGCCCAGATTCGCAAAGAGGAGGTTAACGAGGGCTTCTTCGTGTCGGGTATTCTGATTCCTCTGATTATCCCCATCGGTACTCCTCTGTGGATGACCGGCCTTGCAACCGCTTTCGCTGTTGTTATTGGTAAGGAGATTTTCGGTGGTACAGGTATGAACATTTTCAACCCCGCACTGCTGGCTCGTCTGTTCATCTTCTTCTCCTACACCTCGAGCATTTCGGGTGAGAGCGTATGGTTTACCGACGGTCGCACTGGTGCAACTGCACTTGGCGAGTTGGCAAATACCGGTCAGCTTCCCGAGGGCTTCTCGATGTTGGATGCCTTTGTTGGTAACATTGCAGGTTCGATTGGTGAGACCTCTACGCTGTGTATCCTCCTGGGTGCCATCGTATTGCTCGCTACCGGCACTGCAAGCTGGAGGACTATGATCAGTGTGTTTGTTGGTGGTCTGGTTATGGGTGGTATCTTCAACCTCCTGGCTCCTGCAGCTCCCGTGACTCCTACCGAGCACTATCTGGCTCTTCCCGCTTGGCAGCACCTGTTGCTTGGTGGTTTCGCTTTCGGTGCTGTCTTTATGGCAACCGACCCCGTTACCTCGGCACAGACCAATGCAGGTAAATGCATCGTTGGCTTTATGATTGGTGCTTTGGCAATCCTGGTGCGTGTGTTCAACACCGGTTATCCCGAGGGTATGATGCTCGCAATCATCTTTATGAATGCTTTAGCTCCCGTTGTGGATCACTATGTGGTTCAGGCAAATATCAAACGCCGCAATCGTAGGGCAAAGAAAACCGTTAACGCTTAAAAATGGAGGATAGAATTATGGGTAAAAAGAAATTCTTGGGCGGCAAAAATAGCAACGCCTACATCGTATTCTACTCGACGGTAATGGTTGTCATCGTGGCTATTATGCTTGCCTTCACTTCGCTTTCGCTCAAAGATAGGCAGAACGCCAACGAGCTCAACGAGAAGAAAGATGCAATTGTGGCATCGCTCGGTCTTGAGAAGGGCAGCTACGATGAGGTTATTGAGGCCTATGTAGTTAATAAGGAGGGTCAGGTGATTGAGACCGCCGAGACTCCTCTCCAGAAACTGTTTGACCTGGTTGGCAGCCACGCAAAAGGTGAGTATCCCGTATTTGAGAATAAGGCTACTGGCGAGGTGGTATTTCCCCTTACAGGTAAGGGCCTTTGGGATGACATCTGGGGCTATGTGGCTCTGGAGGCTGACCTGAATACCATCAAGGGTGCAATCTTCGACCACGCAGGTGAGACTCCTGGTCTGGGTGCAGAGATCGCAACTCCTAAGTTCCAGGCTCAGTTCCCCGGTCAGACCATCTACGAGGAGGGTCAGCTGGTTGGTATCTATGTGGTTAAGGGTGGTGCCAAGGGTGCTGCTCACTCGGTGGATGCTGTAACCGGTGGTACTAAAACCTCTGAGGGTCTGCAGAATATGATCAAAAATTGCCTCGACAACTACGATGCTTTCCTCAAAGTTCGCCAGGCAAATGTTGTAACCGAAAATGCAGAGTAAGAAGATGAAAAACAAAACTTTTCAGTCGCTGACTAATCCGTTGGCAAAAAATAACCCCGTTCTGGTTCAGATTCTGGGTATCTGCTCGGCACTTGCAGTTACCACCCAGCTCAAGCCCGCTCTGGTTATGGGTCTTTCCGTGACCGCAGTGTGTGCTTTCTCGAACCTCGTGCTTTCGCTTCTGCGAAATGGTATTCCCGATCGTATCCGTATCATCGTGCAGCTGGTTGTTATCGCTGCGCTGGTGACCATCGTGAACGATGTGCTCAAGGCTTATGTCTATGATGTGAGCAAACAGCTCTCCGTATATGTCGGTCTGATTATTACCAACTGTATCATTATGGGTCGTGTGGAGGCCTTCGCGCTGTCGAACAAACCTCTGCCTTCGCTCTTGGATGGTATCGGTAACGGTATCGGCTATGGTGCTGTGCTGGTGATCATTGGTTTCGTAAGGGAGCTCTTCGGTAATGGTTCGCTCTTTGGCTACCAGATTATCCCCGAGTGCTTCTACGAGGCCGGCTATGTGAATAACGGTTTGATGTTGTTCCCCCCTGCTGCACTTATTATCGTAGGTGTCATCATCTGGGTTCACCGCACCGCTAACAAAGATTTACAGGAAAAATAATAGGAGGGCATAGCATATGGAACTTTTGAAACTATTTATTCAGTCTGTCTTTATTGACAATATGGTGTTCTCGTTCTTCTTCGGTATGTGTTCCTACATTGCCGTTTCGAAGAGCGTAAAGACCGCGAATGGTTTGGGTTTGGCAGTTACCTTCGTAATGCTGATGACTGTGCCCCTGAACTATCTGCTCGAGAATTATGTGCTCAAGGCAGGTGCCCTCAAGTGGATTTCTCCCGCATTGGAGGGTGTCGATTTGAGCTTCTTGAGCTTCATTCTCTTCATTGCTGTGATTGCAGCATTTGTTCAGCTTCTGGAGATGTTTATCGAGAAATTCTCTCCCTCGCTCTACAACCAGCTGGGTATCTTCTTGCCTCTGATTGCAGTGAACTGCGCCATTATGGGTGGTGCTCTGTTTATGCAGCAGCGCGCATTTGCTACCGTTGGTGAGGCTGCCGTATTCGGTTTTGGCTCGGGATTTGGTTGGTGGATTGCAATCCTTGTGATGGCTGCCATCCGCGAGAGGCTCTCGTACTCCAATGTTCCCAAGGGTCTGCGTGGTCCCGGTCTGGCCTTCATTATCACCGGTCTACTGGGTATGGCGTTTATGATCTTCTCGGGTTTCCAGATGTAGTTGTTTAACCAAGCAAAAGAAAGAGAAATGAATACACAAATTATTATAGTTGCAGTCGTAGTCTTCCTCGTGGCACTGTTGCTTCTTGTGGCACTGCTGCTGGTTGCCAAGGCAAAACTTACCAGCTCGGGTGAGGTTACGATCAATATCAACGAGGGCGAGAAGACCCTCAAGGTTGAGAGCGGCAACTCGCTTCTGACAACTCTTGCTCAGGAGAAGATCTTCCTTCCCTCGGCTTGTGGTGGACAGGGCAGTTGCGGTATGTGTAAAGTGCAGGTGATGGACGGCGGTGGCGAGATTCTGCCCACAGAGGTTGGTTTCTTCACCCGCAAACAGCAGAAAGAGCATTGGCGCTTGGGTTGCCAGGTGAAGGTTAAGAATGACCTCGACATCCGCATCCCCGAGAGCGTTCTGGGCGTTAAGAAGATGGAGTGCGAGGTGGTTTCGTGCCGCAGCGTATCGACCTTTATGAAGGAGTTTGTGGTTAAGTTGCCCGCAGGCGAGAAGCTCAAATTCAAGAGTGGTGGTTACATCCAGATCGATGTTCCTCAGTACGACGAGATTAAGTTCTCGGATATGGATATCGATCCCAAATTCCACGCCGACTGGACCAAGTTCAAGATGTGGGATATCGTGGCCAAGAACCCCGAGCCTACCTTCCGTGCATACTCGATGGCCAACCAGCCCGCTGAGGACGATATCATTATGCTGAATGTGCGTATTGCTACTCCTCCTTTCGATAGGGCAACAGGTGGCTTTATGAATGTACCCACTGGTATCTGCTCGGCATACATCTTCTCGCGCAAACCCGGCGACAAGGTGACCATCTCGGGCCCCTACGGTGAGTTCTTCATCAAGGATACCCCCAATGAGAAGATGTTTATCGGTGGTGGTGCAGGTATGGCTCCTATGCGTTCGCATATCTTCCACCTCTTCAAGACTGTTAAGAGCGACCTGCCTATCTCGTTCTGGTATGGCGCACGCTCGAAACAGGAGATCTTCTATCAGGAGCAGTTCGAGGAGTTCGCTAATGACTTCCCCAACTTCAAGTTTGCTATCGGTCTGAGTGACCCCAGGCCCGATGATAACTGGGATCCCAAGTACATTGGCTTCATCCACAATGTTATCTACAACAACTACTTGAAGGATCACCCCGCTCCCGAGGATATAGAGTACTACTTGTGCGGTCCTCCTATGATGATTTCGGCTGTTGTGAATATGCTCGACAACCTGGGCGTTCCTCCCGAGAGCATTATGTATGACAACTTCGGTAGCTAAAAAGCGCATATAAGCAGCGTCTTTGTCGTTGCACAGCGATAAACCACCTCCTCATTTACGATTTGTAAACTGCGGAGGTGGTTTTCTTGTGCG
>JAGBYS010000063.1 GCA_017628675.1 Tidjanibacter sp. | reverse complement strand
ATTATAGTCATAACTTATGATTTTTCGCAAAGTTATAAATAAAAATTGAAAGTTGAAAATCACCGTCACCACCAAACCCTCCTCAACACCCAAAAAAATTACCTGCGAGAATCACTGACTTAAATATTTTCAATAACCAACCAGATATTCGCTTTTGCAAAATCTCATTGAATGGTTAACCCTCGGTCGGTTACAAAAAAGCCTCACGACCCTAATGGTCGTGAGGCAACTTTTTTGTTCGCTTTTGGGTAGCGTGGGCTACTCAGCGCTATAGGCGCCAATGAGCCACTGTTTATCTACCTTGTGGAGAGTGTAGATATCCTCGATTTCTGCGCCATTGCCAAGCATCACAATCGCCTGAACAAGAACCTCCTTATCGTTGGTGTGGCTGGCCAGAACATCGACCCTCTCAACACCCGAAGCCTTTTGCAGTTTGGCAGCATACTTCTCCTCCAAGAGCAACACATACTCGCCCTTCTCCTGCTCGGTGCCCTCCATAAGTGCCACAGCACCCTGATAGTCGCCCGCCGCAATCCTCATCCAACACTCCTGAACTGTCTGCTCGGGAGTAAGGCGCTCGCTCTTGCCACACGACACTGCGGCCACAAGAGCCAACACGATAACTACTAACTTTTTCATCTCTCAATATCTCTTTAATGTTTTATTGTTTTCCTTCCTACTCGAGCATTACACACTCGCCACACTTGTGCACAAAGCCACCACGGCCGTCCACAATTACAGCTGCAAAGCCACCCACAAAGGGGGTGATTCTATCGTAGACGGGGGCGCATAGGATGTTTCCCTCGGCATCCACCAAGCCCCTCTTGTCGTTGAGCCTTACAACGGCCACATCGCCCGTAAAGTGGCTCACAGCATCGTAGATGCAGGGGATAATCTCACCACCATCGCTACCCAGATAGCCCCAATAGCCGTCGTAGCGGGCTGCAAATCGTCCGTCCTCAATGGCCAGCAGAGCCTCATAGCGACAGGGGACAATCAGTTCGCCCTGGCGATTGATGGCACCCTTGCGGCCACCACGGCTCACAATCGCATAGCCATTACTAAAGGGCTGCACTGACTCATAGCGGCACTCAAAGAGGCTCTTGCCTTGGGCGTTGATAAACTCTCCACCGTCGCGGCCTGTAACCCTTGCAAGTCCCTCGCTGAAGCTGTCGGCACTCAGATACTTAGGCTCCACAATCTCCTGACCGTGGATGTTGATATAGCCCCATTTATCGTCCACCCTCACAGCAGCCAGACCCTCCGAGAAGGCACCGATGGAGGTATATTTGCAGGGCACAACCACCTGGCCACTCCCAGACACAATGCCATAGCGACCCTTGTAGCCCACAACCACATTTCCACTCTCGGGGATAACCTCGCCACGATAGTCATAGAGGCAGTTGCCCTCACGGTTAATGTAGTAGGCGGCGCCATTGAGGGTTGCTGCAGCAAGACCTCCCTGGAAACCTGCAGCCATATCGAATCGGCTTGCAATAGCCTGTTTGCCATCAATATCAATGTATCCCCACTTGCCGTCGGCATCCTTCACAGCGGCGACTCCCTCCGAGAAGCTACCCACCTCGGTATAGGTGGCCGGCACTGCCATCTCACCATCGGTGCGCACATAGCCCCACTTGCCACTACCACGCATCTTCACCGCCGCACGGCCACCACTAAAGTTTTTGGCCTCGGCATAGATGCAGCTGATAACCTCACGGCCCTGATTGTCGATGAAACCATATCGGCCATCGCTCACAACCATCGCCAAATCCTGCGAGTACTCCTCGATGTGGTCATACTTACAAGCCACAACCTCCTCGCCACTATTGTTCACCAATCCCCAGCGGCTGCTAATGGCCACCAAAGCCATATCCTGTGAGCCAAAGTCGCCCACAAAGTCGAACTTACACTCAATAACCTGGCTACCCGACTCGTCGACATAGCCCCACTTGGGACCGAGTCTTACGGCGTGGATGGCTCCGTCGTAGTAGTACCTCACATCGTCCCACACGGGCTCAATGAGGGTCGAACCATCTGCCGCAAAGACACCTTTTTTGCAATCGGTCTCCACAATATAAACCCTCTCCGAATCTGAGGGAGCACCCTCCAAAGGGGTAATCTTACGATAGTGGCTCACCTCGGCTTGACCAACATCCACAAGCGAGTTGCCGATGATTATGCGCTCTCGGGGCTCCTCCTCCAGATGAGGCGTAAGAAGCACACTATAGTCGGAGGTCATGAGACCCCATTTGCCATCGGAACTAAACCAGGCGTAGTCACCCACAAAGGTGGGAACAAAGTCCACTTCGGGCTTCACCCTCACCCTTCCATCACGGGTAATCACACCCCAGCCGCCTTGCCACTCATACCACATCTCCTCACTCTGGCCGAAGTCGGGACACTCGAGCATTGTGGGCTCCAGAATGATGCGTCCATCACTCGAAATCACGCCCCAGCGATTATTCCACCTCATCCAGGCGGTCTGCTCACCGTGGAATTCGGGCTTACTATTCAGCACAGGTCTAAGGATTACTGAGCCGTCAAAGGAGATCACACCCCACTTGCCGCCCCACTCGCCCCAGGCACGACCCTGCTCGTCAAACAGAGGCTCATTCCTGAGCAGAGGATTCATCAGAATGGTTCCGTCCTGGCTGACAATACCCCAGGCACCATTCCACTTGGCCCACGCCTTGCCTCGGCCGTCAAACTGAGGTCGGGTATCGAGCGTAGCATCCAGCACCACTTCGCCATTGCGGCCAACAACGCCCCAATGGTCGTTCCAATGGGCCCAGCAGGTGCGCTGACTATCGGTGAAAATCGGGCGTGAGGTGATGGCCGCATCGAAGACCACCCTACCATCCTCGGTGAGCGCTCCCCACTTGCCATTCCACTCCTGCCACGAGCAGTCGCCATCCTTGAACGAAGGTCGTGCTGCCAGCGAGGCGTCGAAGATGACCTTGCCCTCGCTACTAACCACTCCCCACAGGCCATTCCACTTGGCCCAGGTGTAACTCTTGGTGCCAAACTGAGGACGGTGGCTCAGTGCCACCTCCGATATGATTCTACCACGGGTATCCACCAGAATCCACTCCTTCTCTACTCCCAGGCCGCTCTCAATCCAGGCCCTGGCGCTCGAGTCGAACGAGGGTTTGAAGGTGGAGGTGGGCGAAAGAAGCACCTCTGCATTGTGGCGCACAACTCCCCAGAGAGAGTTCCACTTGGCCCACGCCACATCGCCACTATCGAAGATGGGGCGCTCCTCCATAATCGCATCGAAGAGAACCTTGCCGTCACGGGAGATTGCACCCCAACGGCTATTCCACTTAACCCACGCCACACCATCGCTATCGAAGATGGGACGCTCCTCAATGACGAAGTCGAAGACAACGCTACCGCTTGAGCGGATAGCGCCCCAATTAATGCCATTGCTAATCCAGGCAATGCCGAGGTCGTCGAAGAAGGGCTTTTCGTACAACACCGCATCCATAACCACCTCGCCATCGCGGCTGACAGCACCCCAGCGACCGTTCCACGAGCTCCACGAAACGACTCCCTGGAAGCTTGGGCGGTTGTCGAGCACGGGCTCAAAAACAATCTCACCACGCTCGGAGATAACACCCCAGCTACCATCCCAGCTCGCCCACGCATTGCCATCGACAAACTCCTCGAGTTCATCGATGATGGGCTCGAAAATTACCCTGCCCTTGACATCAATAGCGCCCCAACCGCCATCCCAATAGGTCCAGCAGACGCCGTTCTTAAAGGTGGGAGGATTGGAGAGTTTTGGTGGGAAGAGCACCTCGCCCGAGAAGCTGATGAGTCCCCAGCCGTCGGCCCAATTGCCCCAACAGAGTCCGTTCTCAAAAACGGGTTTTTCGTACAACTGAGGCTGAAGAATAACCCTTCCTGTCACATCCACAAGGCCCCAGAGGTCGTCGGTCGCAACCCACGCCTTGCCCTCCACAAACTCCTCCACCGAGGAGAATTGTGGCTCGAATATCACTCTGCCGTCGTCGCCAATCACACCCCAGCGCTCGCCCTCGAGCACCCAGGCAACACCCGCCATAAAGGGCTCAATTGCATCATACTTGGGCTCGAAAAGGTAGGTTGCATCCCTGCGAAGCACACCCCACTTCTGACCCACCTGCACCCTGGCAATACCCTCTGAGAAAGGCTCTGCCCACGAGAAGATGGCCTTGATGACGGTCTTACCCTTTTCGTTGGCATAGCCCCAAAGATCACGACGCTCCACGGGGGTGAGTTCACCCTCGAGCTTCTTACCCTTCAGGGGGCGGAGTTCATAGGACTGCGCATAGAGTTGCACGGAGCACAAAAGTACTCCTGCAGCAAGCATCAACCCTCTCAAAACTCGCCTTACGGGCGCAACCTTCACGGCACTATTTTTCATCATCGTCCAACGAAAAAGAATTTATCCCAAAACTTTTTGGGCAT
>JAGBYS010000062.1 GCA_017628675.1 Tidjanibacter sp. | reverse complement strand
CTATGAGCAGAGCGGCGAGCTCCACGGTCTTACCCGCGTGAGGGGCTTCACCCAGGATGATGCCCACCTCTTTGTGCGCCCCGACCAGCTCTTGGAGGAGTTCGAGAATGTTATCGACATCGTGCTCTACATCTTCAAGACCCTCAAGTTCGACGAGTTTACGGCACAGATTTCGCTGCGTGACCCCAACAATAAGGAGAAGTATATCGGCTCCGACGAGAACTGGGAGCGCGCCGAGCAGGCCATCATCAAGGCATCGGAGGAGAAGGGCCTCAAGACCGTTGTTGAGTACGGCGAGGCAGCCTTCTATGGTCCCAAGCTCGACTTTATGGTGAAGGACGCTATCGGCCGCAAGTGGCAGCTCGGTACCATCCAGGTGGACTACAACCTGCCTGAGAGGTTCGATCTGACCTACACCGGTGCAGACGATAAGCCCCACCGCCCCATTATGATTCACCGTGCCCCCTTTGGCTCGATGGAGAGGTTTGTGGCAGTGCTGCTGGAGCACACCGGCGGTAAATTCCCCCTGTGGCTCTCGCCCGCACAGTGCGTTGTGCTGCCCATTAGTGAAAAATTCAACGATTATGCAGAAAAAGTTTCTAAATATCTAAATAATTGCGATATTCGCAGTGAGATTGATCTGCGTAACGAGAAGATTGGCCGCAAGATACGCGACAACGAGCTCAAGCGAATCCCCTTCCTGCTCATCGTGGGCGAGAAAGAGGAGAGCGACGGCCTCGTGTCGGTGCGTCAGCAGGGCGTGGGCGACAAGGGTCAGATGACCACCGACGCCTTTGCCGAGATGATCAAGGGTCTTGTAGCCGCAGAGATTGACAATCAATAGAAGTCTAACACATACAAAAAACTAATGGCAGTACCTTACAGACCAAAACCCACCTATCCTCCCAAGCCCCGCCCACAGCAGGGCCCCCAGGGCAAACAACAGCAGGGCGAACACCGCATCAACT
This sequence comes from Tidjanibacter sp., assembly GCA_017628675.1. Classification (GTDB taxonomy): domain Bacteria; phylum Bacteroidota; class Bacteroidia; order Bacteroidales; family Rikenellaceae; genus Tidjanibacter. The sequence continues at coordinate 621 of JAGBYS010000062.1, read as the reverse complement.
CGCAGATCACCGCACCCCAGGTGAGGGTGGTTAGCGACGAGATTGAGGGCGCACAGGTTATGACCATCCGCGAGGCTCTCGCGCTGGCCGACCAGATGGAGATGGACCTCATCGAAATCTCGCCCAAGGCAGATCCTCCCGTTTGCCGCATCGCCGACTATCAGAAGTTCCTCTATCAGCAGAAGAAAAAGGCGAAGGAGATCAAGGCTAAACAGACAAAAGTGGTCATCAAGGAGATTCGTTTTGGTCCCCAGACGGACGATCACGACTACAACTTCAAGCTTCGTCACGCCGAGAACTTCCTTAAGGAGGGCGCCAAGGTGAAGGCCTATGTCTTCTTCCGTGGCCGTTCGATTGTCTTCAGCGAGCAGGGTCAGATTCTTCTGCTTCGCTTTGCTACCGACCTCGAGGAGTATGGCAAGGTTGAGATGATGCCCAAGTTGGAGGGTAAGCGTATGACGATGATGCTTGCGCCAAAACCCAAGAAATAACGGGCGATTAGGTCGTTATACTTCGATAAACCACCTCCTTATTTACGCTAAGTAAACTCGGAGGTGGTTTTCTTGTATGCCTACTAATCGCCTCGTTATTTCTTGGGTTTAACCTCTGCTATCTGCGTTT
>JAGBYS010000061.1 GCA_017628675.1 Tidjanibacter sp. | reverse complement strand
GAAAATGGAGAATTGAAAAATCCGAAGCAAGGCGGTAGTTATAATTACTACTTTCGGTATAGCGATACGCAGTATCGCCCCAAAATTTTTGGGGCGACTTTTTATAAAAAGGCGCGAAAAGAGAGAAAAACTGAATTTTCAACCAAATAGCAACTATGTCGAAAATTACGAAATATATTTTGGCGCACGGCTGGACAGGGTGGATGGCCCGCATCTTGGTGGGTGTGGTCTTCATCTTCTCGTCGGTGGTGAAGGCGCTCGACCCCTACGGTACGGTCCTGAAGATGGAGGAGTACTTTGTGGCTATGGGTATGGAGTGGCTCTCGGGGCTCAGAGTAGCCTTGGCGGTAGGACTTATCGTTTTTGAGATGTTCCTGGGCGTGGCGCTGTTGGTTAAGGCGTGGCCCCGAGTGGTGACCTGGGTGGCGACACTCTTCAGTGGCTTCTACCTGCTTCTGACCCTCTGGGTGGCGGTGGCGGACCCTGTGGCCGAGTGTGGCTGCTTTGGCGATGTGGTCATCCTGAGCAATTGGCAGACCTTCGGCAAGAATGTGGCCCTTATGCTCCTGGTGCTTGTGCTGCTTGGTCGTCGCCGTGTGGATGAGGCAAGGAGGTGGAGTGGGGTGGCCACAATGGTGGTTACGGCCCTGACACTTGCCTTTACCCTCTACTCGCTCATAATGCTCCCCGTGGTGGAGAAGTTCCCCTTTGGCGAGGGTGTCAACCTCACCAAAGCCATCGAGGAGGACCTTGTGGAGGTGGCCGACGAGAGTGTGGTCATCTGCCGCAGCCTGCAGACGGGCGAGCGTGTGGAGTTCCTGCCCGAGGACCCCACCTGGTGGGATGAGCAGCTCTGGGAGTTTGTGGAGCTGAGGAGCTCCAGAGGCAGTGTCAAGGTGCACGCGAGCGAGTTTGTGCTCCACGCGGGCGGCTTCAACATAACACCCCAGATCCTGCAGACCCCTATGTGTCGCCTGTTGTGTGCCGAGAGGCTCGATAGGTTGAGCCTCGAGGAGCAGCGCAAGATGAGGGCTCTGGCGGTGGATTGCATCTCCAGGGGCAATAGGGTGGTTGTGGTGACAGCCTCGCCCCTTATGGAGGCCCAGCAGATGTTCCCCGGTGTGGAGTTCTGCAATATGGACCCCGTGGTTATGAGGGCGCTACTGAGGGCCCCCTCGGGTATGGTCACCATCAGCCGAGGAGTGATCCTCCATAAAGCCTCGCTCTGGGCACTCGATGTGAAGGAGTAGAGGGGACGCAACAAGAGAAACAAAAGACAAAATAACTATAGACGAAACTTATGCGAAGAGACTTTTTGAGAACCACGATACTATGCCTCCTGTTGGGCACAACGGCTATGGGCACCCTTGCCCAGGAGCGCTCCATTGAGGCCTATCTTAACCGTTCTAATGAGCTCTACAACCTGGGCCTCTATAGGGAGGCAAAGCAGGAGCTTGGCAGGGCCGCGGCCGATGCGGTGTGGCTGAGCAGTGTGGACGAGGTGACCATCGGTCAGGTGGAGTTCCTGTCGGCCATCTGCGATGCACGCCTGGGCAACGGCATCCAGGCGCTGGAGAACTTTGTGGCCAATCGCCCAACCTCGCCCTATATGAACGAGGCACTGGTGGCCTTGGGTACCGAGTACTACGAGGAGGAGCTCTGGGAGGACGCCGTGGAGTGCTTCGAGAGGGTCGATACGGAGGCGTTGTCGGCCTCGCAGAGGGAGCGTATGGCCTTTGAGTGTGGCCACGCCCACTACAACCTCTCGCGTGTGGCCGAGTGTCGCAAGTGGCTCTCGATGGTTGTCCACTCCGAGATCTACGGCTCCCACGCACGATATATGTTGGGCCTGTTTGCCTACCAGGAGGAGGACTACGCCACGGCTCGACACATCTTCACTTCGTTTGCCGACGATGAGCTCTACTCGGGTGTCATCGCCTACTATCTGCTCCACGTGGAGTACCGAATGAAGAACTACGACTATGTGGTGGCCAATGTGGATCAGGTGCTGACTCAGGTTGTCGGCAGCCGCCACCAGGAGCTGCACAGAGTGGGTGCCGAGTGCCAATTCAGAATGGAGAATTGGGAGGAGGCCTACGAACATATTGCCGCCCTGGAAGAGGAGCTCGGTAATGCTCTCTCGCGCGAGGAGAACTACATTGCGGGCTACTCGCTCTACCGCCTGGGCCAGACGAGCAAGGCTGCCCTCTACCTCCAGAATGCTTGTGGTGCCGAGGACTCTATGACCCGCAATGCCGCCTACCACCTGGCCGACTGCCTGCTGAAGGAGGGTGACAGGATGGGGGCACTCAAGAGCTTCTCGATGTCCTACCTGCCCGAGGGCGATGATCCCTTGAGCGAGGATGCGCTCTACAACTACTGTAAACTGCTGGTGGAGCTGGGCGTTGCCAACTTCGACGAGGAGATCCTCACCCTTCGCAACTTCATTGAGCGCTTCCCCGAGTCGAAGAACCGTCAGGAGATTGAGGGCTACCTCGTATCGGTGTGCTATGCGGCCAACGACCTCGAGCTTGCCTACCAGACCCTCGAGGGCTTCGGCACAACCAAGGGCAATATCGGCAAGGCTATGCAGAGCGTGGCCTACTACTATGCGGCCGAGTGTTACGAGCAGGAGCGCTACGACGAGGCCAAGGAGTATGCCGAGATAGCGCTGGAGCTATCACACAAGAACCGCGACATCCACGCCCGCACACTCTTCCTGCTGGGCCACCTGGACTACCGCTCGGGCGACTACAAGATGTCGGCGGCGATGTACAAGGAGTACCTCTCGATGAAGATGACCCACCAGAAGGACTACCCCTATGCCTACTACAATATGGCCTACGCAAAGTATGCGCGTGGCGACTACAACGGAGCCTACAAGGACTTCCTCTCGTTCCTGGATATGCGCAACCAGAAGGATGAGTTCTACGAGGACTCCTACAGCTGTATGGGCGACGCTATGGCCGCTGCGGGCAGGTATAAAAAGGCCATCGAGGCCTACAAAGTCATCTCGGGCGAGGAGTTCCAGAGCCGCTACTATGCCGCCTACCGCATAGCCGAGATGTATGGCCTCAGCAAGGATATCCCCTCGAGGCTCGGCGCTCTGGAGGCCATTGTGGCACTCGGTGAGGGTCCCTATGTGGAGGCTGCCCACTATGAGTGGGGCGCAACGCTCATCAGCGACGGGCAGTTTGGCAAGGCGCAGGGAGTGATTAGCGACTATCTTAATCTCTATCCCCGTTCGCGTGAGAGGGTCATTGCGCTGGGCAACCTGGCTCTGGCGTATCGCAATACGGGCGATACGGAGTCGGCTCTGGGCATCTATAAACGCATCGTGGCCGAGGGTCGAGGCTCAATGGCTGCCCACAACTCGCTGGGTGAGATTCGCACCATCTACCTCGAGCGCAACGATATGGACGGCTTCTTCAGCTATGCCGACCAGGTGGGTATGAATAGCGACCTGGGTGCCGTGCAGCGCGACTCGCTCAGCTTTGTGGCCGCACAGAGGGTCTATATCCTGGGCGACAAGAAGACCGCCGCCGAGTCGTTCGACAAGTACCTTAAGGATTACCCCTCGGGCGTCTACTCCGATGCGGCTCTCTACTACTCGGCCGACTGCCGTGCCGAGCTGGGTGATAAGAGCGGAGCACAGGAGCAGCTGAGCGCCCTCAGCAAGTTGGGCCACAACAAATACACCCGTCGTGGCTATGAGAAGATGGCCCGTGTGGCTGCCGAAAATAAGGATTGGACCACAATGAGCGAGGCCTACCGCTGGTTGGTGGACGAGAGCACAAGCCCCTCCGAGAGGCGTCAGGTGATGACCTCCTACTTTGCGAGTGTGATGGAGAGTGGCCAGAGTGATATGATTGTTGAGGCTGCACAGTATGTCGAGGCCCAGGGGGATGCCCCCGCAGCGCTTGTGCGCCGAGCACGACTCGAGAGGGCCAAGGTGGAGGAGCGAAGAGGAAACCTCAATCTGGCAGTGGAGATCTATAACATCCTTCGAGCCAATGTGGCCAATGTCGAGGGTGCCGAGAGTGCCTATAGGGTGGTGGAGATAGCCTACGAGAGTGGCAACTACTCCGGTGCCGAGAAGCTCGTCTATGAGTTTGCCGGCAAGAACACCCCCCACCAATATTGGCTTGCCAAGTCGTTCTTGCTGTTGGGCGACATCTTTGTGATAAGGGACAACCTGTTCCAGGCACGAGCCACCTACCAGAGCGTGGTGGACGGCTACACCAACAAGAAAGACGGCATCATTGCCGAGGCTAAGGCGAGGGTCGAGAGCCTCAATAATCCCGAAACTGCTAACGAGTAAGTAGATATAGAACTATGAAGATATACCGATACATTGTAAGCCTGGCCCTGCTGGGAGGCTTTGTGGCTAGCGCTGTGGCTCAGGAGCCCGAGCAGGAGAATATCGACAAGACGATAGTCATCCAGAAGAGTATCTATGTGGGTGCCGATGAGCGCGAACGCATAGAGCGCGAGGTGGAGCAGCTCGACACGACCATCCAGCGCCCCACGCTCGACTACCGCATCTTCCCTATGGCCCATAGGACCGAATTCACCGTGCAGTCGCTCACCCCCGTGGAGATGAGTGCTGCCCGTTGGTCGCGTCCCTCGAGCCTCTATCTGAAGGTGGGCGGTGGTCTTCCGCTGCAGAGCGAGCTGGACGCCTATTGGAGCCCCGTGCATAACGACGATATGCAGCTGACCTTGTGGGCCAACCACGAGGGTGAGCTGGCCAAGGCTCGCCACCTTGATGGCGAGCGCCATAGGGTTAATCTGGGCCGCAATCAGGCGGGCCTTAGGTTCCTCTACGACATCGCCCCCACGATGCAGTTGGAGAGCTATGTGAAGTATCGTGGCTCGCTGGGTAGGTACTATGGTGGCGTGGGTGTGACCGACAAGGCTCCCTTTATGTCGGCCAACGACCTGGAGGCCAAGGCCTCTTTGAGGGGACGCTTTGGTGAGTATTCGCCCTTCGGCTATGACGCCAATCTGATGGGCCTTTACGCCTGCAACGCCCTCGGCGAGGATGTGTGGCGCTTCAATGTGAACTTCGGATTTCTGGGGCTCAACGATGTGAGTGCGTGGCTTCCCGGGCGTGTGACCTTCCATTACTCGGGTGTGCAGTCGCGCTGTGCGGAGCCCTACTACGACACCTCGGTAACCTTTGTGCCCGAGTGGTCGTTGAGGATTGGCAGGTGGGTGCCCGTGGATATCGTGGCGGGCTACGACTATATGGTCTATAAGGGTGCCAAAAACACCCTCGATGGCGTGACTACCAGCATCTCGACCGCCTACGACCGCTTTGCGGCGATGGTGCCCTACCTGAAGGTGTCCAACGATGTGCAGACCCAGGTGATCCGCAATGGACTCTGGAACAACCCCTTTATGGAGATGCTGCCTATTGATACGCGCAAGGTGATGCTCGTGGAGTTGGGCCTTAAGGGCGAGGTTGGCAAGCTGAGCTATAGGGTTGCGGGTGCCTCGCGTTGGTTCTCGAGCTACTTCTTTGAGGTGGTCAATGAGGGCTCGCCCATCCTGACCTATGGCCGCAATGACGGCCAGCGAGTGTGGTACCTGGAGGCCGATGCACAGTGGCGACCCGCCCAGGGTGTAGGCCTCAATGGTGAGGTTAGGTATATGGGCCTCGGCCACGCCGATAGCTCCACGGCCTACTATCAGCCACGCTCGTGGCGAGGTGGCCTGGAGTTGGAACTCCGCCCCGAGGGGCTCAGGAGCACGGTGCTAACGGTGAGCTCGCAGTTTGCAAGCGCCCTGAAGGTTACCCAGAGGGGAACTGAGGGCACCTCGGTGTTGAAAATGCCAGCCTATGTAGACCTGGGCCTGAGGCTCGATTGGAACTACTCGGAGCGCATAGACCTCTGGATGAGGGCCGACAACCTGCTGTGCCAACCCATCTATGAGTGGGCCACCTACCGTGCGCTGGGTATCGGTGTGCGCGGCGGCGTGAAGATGAGTTTTTAGTAAAAGAGAAGTATATAGAAACCTAAACTTTGTGAACTTATGAAAAGATTGTGTGTTTTACTATTGTTTGCTCTGTGCTTGAATACACAAAGCAACCTCATTGCTCAAACCACAATGCCAGAAGGGTATGTGACTTCAGAAATGGGGTGTATTGGTCGTTGGAAGGTAAATACCATATGCAATTATGAGGGCGGTGGTTGGTCAAGTAGTCTGATTTCTACTAAAAAACCCGAAGATTCTGAAGAAAGATTAATTCTTTCGTTCTACCCAAATGGATATTATACAGTTGAGCGTCAGGATTTAAAAACCTCTAAGAGTGACATTATTGAGAGGGGCTACTATTACGAGTATAAAGATGGCGGTAAACTTTATATGGTTTCATCTTTTGGTGAAAACATCGAATATAAATATTCGAATTTTTTTGGTATGACAATTACCACACCCAAGGTAAATAACCATTATTGTGAGGTCTCATTGTCTATGATTGAGCGAATCGATAATGTGGCTATCAGTCCTATGGATCATAAGACTCAAAATGTGCTATCTAAGGTGCGATCTCATAGTTACTCTCAAGATGAAAAGAACTTTTTGCGAGGCGAGTGGAAATCAACGGTTAAGAGGTCGTATTTAAATAGCAAT
>JAGBYS010000060.1 GCA_017628675.1 Tidjanibacter sp. | reverse complement strand
CTCGCGCGAGTGGGACTACAAGCGTATGAGGGAGATTGCCGACAAGGTGGGTGCCATCCTTTTGGTTGATATGGCCCACACCGCAGGTCTTATTGCCGCAGGTCTGCTGGACAACCCCGTTAAGTATGCACACATCGTAACTTCGACCACCCACAAGACCCTCCGTGGTCCTCGTGGCGGTATCATCCTGATGGGTCAGGACTTCGACAACCCTTGGGGTCTTACCACTCCCAAAGGTGTTGTTAAGAAGATGTCGGCCGTACTCAACTCGGCTGTCTTCCCCGGCATCCAGGGCGGTCCTCTGGAGCACGTGATTGCTGCAAAGGCTGTGGCCTTCGGCGAGGCTCTGGAGCCCTCCTATATTGAGTACCAGAAACAGGTTGTGAAGAACGCTGCCGCAATGGCTGAGGCTTTTGCCAAGAGGGGCTATAAGGTTGTTTCGGGCAAGACCGAGAACCACCTGATGCTCATCGACTTGCGCACCAAGTTCCCCGAGCTCACCGGTAAGGTTGCAGAGAAGGTGCTTGTTGCTGCCGACATTACCACCAATAAGAATATGGTACCCTTCGATAGCCGCTCGCCCTTCCAGACCTCGGGTCTGCGCTTCGGTACTCCTGCCATTACTACCCGTGGCCTGAAGGAGGATCAGATGGACTACATCGTGGAGCTCATCGACCGCGTTCTGTCCGACCACGAGAATGAGGAGAACATTGCAGCCGTACGCCGCGATGTGAACGCCCTGATGGCCGACTACCCCTTGTTCGCTTGGTAGAGAAAGAGAATTGTCTTTATAAATAAAAAAAATAGGTGGGGATGTCGGCCGTTGAGCAGGACATCCCCACTATGCTTTAATTTGTGCCGCAGCTTATGAAACAGTTGGTTGCTTTGTTGGCATTGGCTCTGGTCGCCTTGGCCCCTTCGTGTGCTCCGAGTGAGGATGCAAAGGTGGTGGCGGCCGTTGAGGAGGACTCTGCAGAGCCGAGGGAGGCCCACCTTGTGTTTGTGGGCGATGTGATGGCCCACTACCCACAGGTCGAGTCGGCCCAGAGGGGTTATGAGAGTTACGACTTCGCACCCCAGTTCGATGGTGTGAGGGGGCTTTTTGCCGAGGCCGACTATGTGGTGGGCAACCTGGAGACGACCCTCTCGCCCCGTGGGCCCTATAGCGGCTACCCCGCATTTTGCACTCCCGAGAGCCTTGCGAAGGATATGCGCGATGCGGGCTTCGATGCAGTGACTATGACCAATAACCACACGACCGACAAGGGCGTGACGGGTGTTCTGGCCACCATTGCGGGGCTCGATAATGCCGGCCTGCGCCACCTGGGAGCCCGTGTGCCGAGGTACAATCAGGGCCAAACGGAGCCACTCGTTGTTGAGGTCGAGGGCTACCGCCTGGCACTGCTTGCCTACACTTACGGTGCTAATGGCCCCGTGCCTAAGGGTGTGGAGTTGAGCGTGATAGATACCACCGTGATGCGCCGACATATCAATATGGTGCGCGACAAGGTGGACTACATCTTTGCGCTTGTCCATTGGGGCGTGGAGTATCAGCGAAGCCCCAATGCGCAGCAGCGACGACTGGCCGAGTGGATGCGCCAGGCAGGTGTGGACTTCGTTATGGGCAGTCACCCCCACGTTGTGCAGCCCTATGAGGCGTGGCGCGACTCGGAGGGTAGAGTGGAGGGCGGAGTCTTCTACTCTATGGGTAACTTCATCTCCAATCAGAACTATCGTTATACCGACTTCGGCCTTGTGGCGCATATTCACCTGAGGGAGGTTGCCCCCAATCAGGACGAGATTGCCTTTTGGGCCGATACGGTCCACCGCCTGCGCTTTGT
>JAGBYS010000059.1 GCA_017628675.1 Tidjanibacter sp. | reverse complement strand
TCTATAAAATAAATTATTAATAATTTAATTTTTCTTCCACAGTAAAAAATCGTATTTTTGCGGAGTTGGATATTGATAACCGAAAGGTGACTCAATTTTGTTTAATTGCCAATCCTCTCTTTAGTGCCGAAATAGGGGCGTGAATGAGTCCGAAAGTGGTAGGGGAGAGAGTTTGGATAGTTAGGATAAAGAGATGAGGCAACCCCGAAACATATCCGCCTATGTAACTCAAGGGCACAGTTTGGTCGACACTGCAGGTGGCGGCCAGGTGATGTGGGGGCTGGAAACGGTTCTTGCAGCAGAGAAATGTGCCGAGCAGAAAGCAAAAGTTGCGACTAAATGTGAATGATAGCAAAGAGAGTGACCGCCAATGTAAGAGTTTGGCGGTCACTCTTTTATGGTAAAATTATTAGATAAAAACAATGAAAATTGGCGTAGTAATGGGCTCGACAAGCGACTGGGGCGTAATGTCGGGTGCTACTGCTATTTTAGAACAATTCGGAGTTGAATACGAAAAACGAGTACTGAGCGCTCACCGCACTCCTGCTGCCTTGGAGGAGTGGGCGAGTGGTGCCAGGGAGCGTGGCTTTGCGGCCATTATTGCCGGTGCCGGTGGCGCTGCCCACCTTGCAGGTGTGGTTGCAGCATTCACCACTCTGCCCGTCATTGGCGTGCCCATCAAGTCGCGTTCGCTCGAAGGTCTTGATTCGCTTCTGTCGATGGTGCAGATGCCCTCGGGTATCCCCGTTGCAACCGTTGGTATCGATGGCGCAAAGAATGCTGCACTGCTCGCAGTGGCAATGCTATCAATCACCGACCCCGAGATTAAAACCAAGCTCGATAACTTCCGCAAAGAGCAGGCCGAGAAGGTGCTTGCCTCGGAGCTGAAGTAGCCGAGTCCCAAGCAAGAATGAAATAATCACACAAACCAAGATATTAGACCCAAACGATAGATATGAACAACATCTACCGCATATTTGTAGAAAAGCGCGAACCTTTCAGAGTGGAGGCCGAGAGCCTTCGCAAGGAACTTAATTCCAACCTCGGACTTTCGATTGCCTCTTTGCGTCTGCTGTGTGTCTACGACCTCTTTGGCATTAGCAAAGAGCTCCTCGAGCAGAGCCGCTACCGTGTGTTTGGCGAGAAGGCAACCGACAGTGTGACCGACGAAGTGGACTTCGGCGGAATGCCTCATCTGGCCATTGAGTGCCTGCCTGGTCAGTTCGACCAGAGGGCTGCCTCGGCCGAGGAGTGTGTCAAACTGCTCGAGCCTACCGCCAGCGTAGAGATTCGCAGTGCAAAACTCCTCATCTTCGACCAGAGCGTAGGCCAGCAGGAGATGGAGAAGATTGCTCGCTACTGCATCAATGCGGTGGAGTCGAGGGAGAAAAACCTCGATGTACTCGCTCCCGCCGAGAGGGCAACTGCCAAGGCCGTGGAGATGCTCGAGGGCTTCACCAAGATCACCCGTGAGCAGGCCGATGAGTATTGCAAGTCGAAGGGTCTGGCTATGAATGGCGACGACCTGATGGAGGTTGTGGCTTACTTCACGAAGGAGGGTAGGGAGCCCAACGAAACCGAGTTGCGCATCCTGGATACCTACTGGAGTGACCACTGCCGCCACACCACATTCACCACCGAGCTTACAGATATCGTTGTCGAGGAGTCGTTCGTGAAAGATGACATCGCCGATGCGGTGGAGATGTGGAAGAACATCCGCAAAAAGTTGGGCCGTGAGGGTAAGAGCCTCTGTCTTATGGATCTTGCAACCATCGGTGCCAGGTATTTGCGCAAACAGGGTCTGCTGGACGATATGGAGCAGAGCGAGGAGAATGACGCTTGCAGCATCTATGTTGATGTGGATGTAGACGGCAAGGTTGAGCGCTGGCTCCTCCAGTTCAAGAACGAAACACACAACCACCCCACAGAGATTGAGCCCTTTGGTGGCGCCTCGACCTGTCTGGGTGGTGCAATTCGTGACCCGCTGAGTGGCCGTAGCTATGTCTACCAGGCGATGAGGGTTACCGGTGCAGGAAATATATACCTCCCCGTGGAGCAGACTATGAAGGGCAAACTTCCCCAGAGGGTTATCTCGCTGAGGGCAGCTGCCGGCTACTCCTCCTATGGTAACCAGATAGGCCTTGCGACTACCCACGTGAGGGAGATTTACCACCCCGACTATGTTGCCAAGAGGCTCGAGGTTGGTGCTGTTGTTGGCGCCGTTAAGGCCGAGAATGTAAGGCGTGAGAGCCCCGCCGAGGGCGACATCATCCTGATGTTCGGTGGTCGCACAGGCAGGGACGGTATCGGTGGTGCTACCGGCTCGTCGAAGGAACACAACGCCTCTTCGATTGAGGAGTGTGGTAGCGAGGTGCAGAAGGGTAACGCTCCCGAGGAGAGGAAGATTGCCCGCCTGTTCCGTCGCCCCGAGGTCACAAGACTTATCAAGAAATCGAATGACTTTGGTGCAGGTGGTGTGAGTGTGGCTATCGGCGAGTTGGCCGACGGTCTGGACATCTACCTGGATCGAGTAAGGACAAAATATAGCGGTCTGAACTGCACTGAGATTGCCATCAGCGAGTCGCAGGAGCGTATGTCGGTGGTGATTGAGGCCAAAGACCGCGAGGAGTTTGAGGAGTACTGCCGCCAGGAGAATATCGAGGTAGTGCATATCGCCAATGTGACCTCCACGGGCCGTATGAGGATGTTCTACGACGGTCAGGTGGTGGCAAACTTGAGCCGTGAGTTTATCGACTCGGCAGGTGCTAAGCACTACGCCGAGGCTACGGTTGCCGCTGTGGAGGAGAAGAATCCCTTTGAGCGCACTGTGGCAGGTGAGAGCCTCACTGAGAAGTTT
>JAGBYS010000058.1 GCA_017628675.1 Tidjanibacter sp. | reverse complement strand
TTGGTGATCTTGTCGATGTCGATCTCGGGGAAGATGATCTGCTCTTTGATACCGAGGGTGTAGTTACCCTGGCCGTCGAATTTCTCGTTGATGCCTTTGAAGTCGCGGATACGGGGAAGTGCAACTGCGATCAAACGCTCCAAGAACTCGTACATACGGTCACCACGGAGGGTTACGCGTACGCCTACGGGCATACCTTTACGGAGTTTGAAGTTCGAAATATCCTTGCGCGAGCGGGTCTGAACAGCCTTCTGACCAGAGATGATCGAGAGCTCCTCCTGAGCGATCTCGATGAGCTTTTTGTCAGCTACAGCCTCGCCAACACCCTCGTTGAGGACGATTTTCTGCAGTTTGGGTACCTGCATAATGCTCTTGTAGCCAAACTCTTTCATAAGGGCGGGTACAATCTGCTCCTTATAAGTTGTCTTAAGTGTAGGAATGTAAGCCATTATTTAATCTCCTCTCCTGATTTTTTAGCGTAACGAACAAGTTTGCCATTCTCACCCTCTTTGCGACCTACGCGGGTAGGTTTGCCGCTCTTGGGATCTGCCAGCATAAGGTTGGAAATGTGAATAGGAGCCTCCTGCTCAACGATTCCGCCCTGGGTGTTCTTTGCGCTGGGTTTGGTGTGTTTCTTGATTACATTGAAGCCCTCAACGATTGCGCGCTGATTCTTGGTGTCAACCTCCAACACACGGCCAGTTTTCTCTTTGCTTTTGCTACCGCCAGAGATAACATAGACGGTATCACCTTTTTTGATATGTAATTTCATACTTCTTATCGGTATTTAAGATTACAATACTTCGGGTGCAAGCGAAACGATCTTCATATACTGATCACGAAGCTCACGAGCTACGGGACCAAAGATACGAGTACCGCGCATCTCACCCTGGGTGTTCAGAAGCACTACGGCGTTGTCATCGAAACGAATGTACGAGCCGTTAGCACGACGAATCTCCTTCTTTGTTCTTACTACAACCGCTTTCGATACGGTACCCTTCTTGATGTCGCCCGAAGGGGTTGCGCTCTTGACGGTCACAACGATTTTGTCGCCAATGGTGGCGTACTTCTTCTTGGTACCGCCCAGAACACGGATGCAAAGAACCTCTTTAGCACCACTGTTGTCGGCTACTACCAATCTGCTTTCCTGTTGTATCATGACTATTTAGCTCTTTCAATAATTTCTACTAATCTCCAACGCTTGGTCTTGCTCAGAGGTCGTGTCTCCATAATCTTTACGGTATCACCCTCGTTGCAGGTGTTCTGCTCGTCCTCAGCCACAAAGCGAGTGGTCTTGTTCACGAACTTACCATAGATAGGGTGTTTTACCTTACGGTGAACTGCAACTACAATGGATTTCTCCATCTTATTGCTGACTACCACACCGATTCTCTCTTTTCTAAGATTTCTTTCCATAGCATCAATTAACATTTAGTGGTTTTCTGGTGCAGTACAGTCTTCATACGAGCGATGTCTCTGCGAGCTTTCTTAATAACGGTGGTATCCTCCACGGGAGATACTGCGTGATTAACCTTCAAAGTGGCAAGTTTTGCCTGCTCAGCCTCGATGCGCTCTACCAAATCGGCTACTGCCATCTCTTTCAATTCTGCTGTTTTCATAACTTTTCTTGTCTGCTTTTTAGGGTTAACTATTCAACATAATCTCTGCGTACGATGAGCTTGGTCTCGATGGGGAGCTTCTGGGCGCCAAGGCGGAGTGCCTCTTTTGCTACCTCGAAGGGTACACCCTCGATCTCAAACATAATACGGCCGGGAGTAACAGGAGCTACATAGCCCTCGGGGTTACCTTTACCTTTACCCATACGAACCTCAGCGGGTTTCTTGGTGATGGGCTTATCGGGGAAGATGCGGATCCAAATCTGACCCTCGCGTTTCATATAACGCACGATAGCCTGACGAGCAGCCTCAATCTGACGACCGGTGATCCAAGTCGAGTCCATTGCTTTCAGACCGAACGAACCGAACGCAAGCTGGTTGCCACGCTGTGCAAGACCTTTCATGCGTCCTTTCTGCATTCTTCTAAATTTAGTCCTTTTTGGTTGTAACATTGTCTTATCTTATTTAGAAGTGTTCCTATTTGTTGTTATTGTTTCTCCTGCGCTTGCGGTCGCCGCGGGGTTTGCCACCACGCTGCTCGCCCTGTGCAGGACCTGCTACTGACGATGCACCAGCAATCTCGAAGAGGTCGCGCTTGCCATAAACCTCACCTACGCAGATCCATACCTTAACACCGAGGATACCAACTTTGGTAAGAGCCTCAGCCAAGCAGTAATCTACATCGGCACGGAAAGTGTGCAATGGAATACGACCCTCTTTGTAGGTCTCGCTACGAGCCATCTCAGCACCACCGATACGACCGCTAATCTGGATTTTGATACCCTCTGCGCCCATACGCATAGTCGATGCGATAGTGGTTTTGATTGCGCGACGGTACGATACGCGACCCTCCAACTGGCGAGCCAACTGATTAGCAACGATTACAGCGTCAATCTCGGGGCGTTTAACCTCAAAGATGTTGATCTGTACCTCTTTGCCGGTGAGCTTTTTGAGCTCCTCTTTGAGCTTGTCAACCTCCTGACCACCTTTACCGATAATCAAACCGGGACGAGCGGTGCTGATGGTTACAGTCACGAGCTTCAAAGTACGCTCAATAATAATCTTCGAAATGCTAGCCTTTGCAAGACGGGCATTGAGGTAGGTACGAATTTTCGAGTCCTCAACCAAGCGGGTTGAAAAATCTTTGCCGCCATACCAGTTGGAGTCCCAACCACGGATGATACCAAGGCGGTTTGCAATTGGATTAACTTTCTGTCCCATCTTCTTACTCAGCTGATTTAGTTTCTACTACCATTTTGTCTACAATAATCGTAACGTGGTTGGAACGCTTACGAATGCGATGAGCACGACCCTGGGGTGCGGGCTGAATGCGTTTGAGCATACGGCCACCGTCTACCTTAATCTCTTTTACGCAGAGTTTGGTATCCTCCAAGCGCTCATTGGTGTTCTTTGCCTCCCAGTTGGCGATAGCCGAACGGAGAAGTTTCTCCAACCTCACCGAAGCCTCTTTCTTCGAGTAGCGAAGAAGTGCCAACGCTTTATTTACCTCTACGCCGCGAACAGTGTCGGCAACGATACGCATCTTGCGGGGCGAGGTAGGGCAATCACGCAGCGAGGCAACAGCCACCTGCTTCTTTGCGGCCTTCATTTTCTCGGCCATTTGATATTTTCTTGCTCCCAT
>JAGBYS010000010.1 GCA_017628675.1 Tidjanibacter sp. | reverse complement strand
TTTTAGATTGTGAGCATAATATCCGAAACAAAGGTATGATTTTTTCTCCGAGAAAACAAATGGGGGAGTTGAGAGATGATGAAGGTCCGTAAGGGCTAAAGGGGCTAAAAGGGCCAAAAGGCAGAACGACCCCGTCCTAAAGGGGGATCATAATAGGGTCTATAAGACTTATAAGACCTATGGGACCCATAAGTCATATAGGACTCATTAGCCCCATAACCCTTAGGTCGGTTGATGGTCGACTATGAAAAGCGGGAAAATTTGACGCAATTGCAGATTGTGCGGGGATTTTTGTACCAAAAGAAGGAGCGGACTCCGCAGCCTACTGTCGTAGGTGAGGAAGTCCGCTCTCTGAATTTTGGTGCAAAAAGCACCCGCAATATGCGATTGACTACTACTCGTCTTTGTCCTCTTCCTGGTAAGCCTTGAGCAGCTTGTCCTGAACATCGGCGGGAACCTGCTCATAGGATGCAAACTCCATAGTGTAGCTTGCACGGCCCAGAGTCATTGCGCTCAGGGTGGTCGAGTAGCGATAGAGCTCTGCCAGAGGCACGCGTGCGCTCAGACGGCTGAAGGAGCCCTCGGCGTTCATACCCATAATCTGTGCACGGCGGTTGCTGGTCAAATCGCTCATAATGTCACCCACATTCTCGCTGGGAACCAATACCTCTACGCTGTAGATGGGCTCGAGGATCTTGGGACCTGCGTTGCGGAAGGCCTCCTTGAAGGCGTTGCGAGCAGCCAGAACGAACGAGATCTCATTCGAATCTACGGGGTGCATCTTACCATCGTAGATAACTACGCGGATGTCGCGTGCGTACGAACCGGTCAGAGGACCCTCGTTGAGTTTATCCTTGATACCCTTGAGGATTGCGGGCATAAAGCGTGCGTCGATAGCACCACCAACGATTGCGTTGTAGTAGATGAGTTTGCCACCCCACTCGAGGTCGAACTCCTCTTTGCCTTTGATGTTAACCAAGAGCTCGCGGCCGTCAACCTTGTACTGCTTGGGCTCGGGCATACCCTCATAGTAGGGCTCTACAACCATATGTACCTCGCCGAACTGACCCGAACCACCCGACTGTTTGCGGTGACGGTAGTTTGCAGCAGCCACCTTGGTGATGGTCTCACGGTAGGGGATGCGGGGAGCCAGGAACTCAACCTCAATCTTATTCTTGTTGAGGTAGGTCTTCAGCAGGTTGATGTGCATCTCACCCTGGCACTGAACGATGGTCTGCTTGAGCTCCTTGGAGTACTCAACGATGTAGGTGGGATCCTCCTGTTTGAGGCGGTTGAGAAGCTCGCCGAGTTTCTCCTCGTTGTTCTGATCCAGAGCGCGAACAGCTGCACGGTAGCGGGGTGCGGGGAAGTTGATCTTCGAGATAGCTGCAACCTCACCAACACCGAGAGTGTCGTTTGCCTTGGTGCCTTTGAGTTTCACGGTGCAACCGATCTCACCGGCAACCATCTCGCTCACCTTCTCGCGCTTCTTACCAGCCACTGCGAAGATCTGCGAAATTTTCTCTTTGTTGCCATTGCGACGGTTGGTGAGCTCCATACCCTCGGTGAGCTTACCGGTAACTACGCGGAAGTAGCTAACCTCACCCACGTGCTGCTCAACAGCGTTGCGGAAGATGAAGATCGAGGTGGGAGCCTCCGAGTCACACTTAACCTCGTTGCCCTCAACATCGGTGAGTACATTTGCGTGTTTGGGATCGGGGAGAACATTGATGATGAACTCCATAATGCGTTTCAGACCAAAGCTCTTCTTTGCCGAGCAGCAGAAGATGGGCATAAAGTCGCGGCCTGCAACACCATCCCTCAGACCCTGGCGAATCTCGTCGGCCGACAGGTCGTTGGTCTCGAAGAATTTCTCCATCAGAGCCTCGTCGTTGATGGCAGCAGCCTCCAACAGCTCGTTGTGGTAGTCCATAGCGCGATCCATCTCCGAAGCGGGAATCTCCAACTCCTCCTGACCACCGTTCTCGTCTTTGGCCTTGTACATCTTCATCGTGAGTACATCGATGATGGCGTCGAAACCAACACCGGGGTTGGCGGGATACTGAACAACTACGGGTTTGATGGGCGAACCTGCAACGATCGACTCGATAGCTTTCTCCCAGGTGGTACCCTCTTTGTCGAGCTGGTTAACGATACCTACAACGGGCATCTTAGCCTGAGCTGCGTAGCGGCTGTGAATCTCGCTACCTACATCGAAACCGTTGTGGCCGTTGATTACAAGGGCAGCCAGGTCGCAAACTTTGTATGCGGTGAATACGCCACCACAGAGGTCATCCACACCGGGGGTGTCAATGAAGTTGAACTTGTGTCCTGCAAACTCGGTGTAGATAACCGAGGGGAAGATACTGCGGCCCTGCTCCTGCTCCACCTCGGAGTTGTCGGAGAGGGTGTTGCCAGCCTCTACGGTACCTTTACGGTCGATGAGTTTGCTTTCAAATGCAAATGCTTCGGCAAGAGTGGTCTTGCCGCTACCCGTGCCGCCAACGATAGCGACATTTCGAAGGTTCTGAGTTTGATAAGTTTTCATTTCGTTATTTGTTGTTAGTTAAGTTTAGTAATTCGATTTGTCGGTGTGCCGGCCGATGCAAAAAAGAGCCCGCCACCTCAAACTGAGCCATAAAGGTATACATTTTTTTTCAATATTCTACACTTAGTACAAGTTTTCCAAATGTTTTTCTTATCTTTGTTACCAAGATGGTAGATTTTTGTGAAAAGATAGAGAGCCTAAAAGGATATCTTTTGGGTGGCGCAAAGCGCATAGCGATTGTTACACACACCAACCCCGACGGCGACGCCATAGGCTCGTCGTTGGCCTGGGCCGAGGTGCTTCGTGGCTGGGGCCACGAGGTGGAGTGCCTGGTGCCCAACCGCTACCCTTCGTTCCTGGACTGGATGACTGGCATCGAGAGGGTTGTTGTGGCCAAGGAGTGCCCCGAGAGGGCCGGTGAGATTATCGCCTCGGCCGAGCTGGTCTTTGTGATGGACCTCAATAAGATAGACCGCCTGGACTCGATGACCGAGCCCCTTGCCGAGAGCAAGGCTCCCCGCATCCTTGTGGATCACCACCTGATGCCTCCCGTGGAGGAGTACGACCTGCTCTTCTCCTATCCCGAACTATGTTCCACCTCCTATGTGACCTATAAACTTATTGAGGCCACTTGTGGCACCGAGGCCATAACTACGGCTATGGCAGAGAACCTCTATGCCGGCATTATGACCGACACGGGCAATTTCGCCTTCAGCTTTCTCACCCCCGATCTGATGCGTGCCGTTGCGGTGTTGCTCGAGCGTGGTCTTGACATACCCAAGGTCAATACGGCCGTCTATAACTCCTACACCGCCTCGCGTGTGAAGTTGTTGGGCTTTGCTCTGGGGCGCAAGATGGAGATTATCGAGGAGGGCAAGGCAGCCTACATCTCGCTCTCGGAGAGGGAGATGCGTCGCTACAACTTCCAGCTGGGCGACAGCGAGGGCTTTGTGAACTATCCCCTCTCGATTGCCGGTATGAAGATGTCGGCAATGTTCACCGAGACCCGCAAGTTCATCCGTGTGTCGCTCCGCTCGCGCGGCGACGAGGTGGATGTCAATGTCTTTGCAAGGCGCTACTTCGGTGGCGGAGGCCACAAGAACGCTGCAGGTGGCAAATCTTTCGTGTCGCTCGCCCAGACTATCGAGAACTACAAGGCTGCCGTGGCGGAGTTTTTTGCCGAGCAGAATATTAAATAGAAAAAAAAGAGTGGGGGCGATGCAACAAATTGCCCCTCTTTTGTGTCTATATAGATAAAGCCCCCTCGGGGGTGTCAAGTGCCAAGCCTATGATAAGACACATTTCTACCCTACTACTAACCCTCTGTGTGGCCCTTGCGGGTGCTGCACAGACCCCGTCCGACCACGCCTCGGAGCGCCCCAATGTGTTTGATTCGGTGGCAAAGGCCCTGGTGGAGAATTGGAAAATTCCCAACCTCGAGTGCCAGAACGAGATACGCATAGGTCTTCCTCTCGACTTGAGTGAGGCTTTCGATGGTGAGAGAATCTTTTTAAGCACCTATCCCTCTGCCTACGGCGACTATCTCGCCTCCCAACGGGTGTTGGGTACCCCGTACTACTACTCGGCCCCCTCCATCTGCTATGGTCATCGCCTTAACAGGTCGCTGGAGCTGACCGCCAAAACCGCCTATGTGGGCTTCTCGCAACGCTCCTACTCGCTCCTTTCGGGCGATGTCCTCCAGAGCCAAGACCTCAGAAAACTCTTTCTCACCCCCGGTCTGCGCTGGAATTTGTTGCTCGGCAGGAGGGCAAGATACTACATCGGTATGGGGTGCGATGTGGTCTTCCAGAGGGAGAACACCAAGAGTTTTTGCACCGTTGAGGCGTGCTACGAGATAGGCTTCACTCTGGGCTCCAAAATCTTCGTCTATGGCGAGACACAGTTCTCCAATAGCAGGATTATGGGCCAGATGGGTGTGGGCTACAGGTTTTAGACACTACGGCGCACCGTTGCGCCAATTGATAGTAAGATATACACATGATCGCCTATGAAAAGAGTTATACTACTGTTGCTACTCTGGGCAGGGGGTTGCTGCGGCCTCTGGGCACAAGAGTACCCTTCCGCACACTTCTACACAGCCACCCAAGAGGAGGATGGGGGTGTGAGGTTGGACTCTCCGAGTGGTTTTGAGCCCCATTTCCTGGACTTCGACTTCCCCAATAGTGCTTGTCGCTATGAGATAAGGGTTTCGGTGTGCAGCACCTCCGACGGCTCCGAGGATCCGCTCCCCACGGGAGGCTACTCGGCCTGGAATGACTACGATCTGTCGCACTATCAGATCGGCAAGGAGTGGCGTTTCCAATCGCCCCGCCTGTCGCTGGGTCTGAACCTCAATCGCTACTTCCAGCTCTCCTTCACGGGTGGTGTGAACCGTTTTCACCAGAATCTCTACAATAAGCTGACGGGCACACCCGAGCGCAGCCTCAATAAAACATCCCTCTGGACCAGCACAGTGGCAAGGTGCAACTACCTCAGTTACCAATATATGAGGGCTTATCTGGGTCTTGGCCTGGATATGGGATTCACCAACCATAATGGCTCTCGTGAGAGTGTAGCCGCCGTGTGCCTCAATCTGGGTGGAACCTATGGTGCGAGGGTTTTCGGCTTCTGGGACATCTCCGTCTCCAGCGAGTATATTGCCGCAGGAGTAGGTTTGGGCTACCGTTTTTAGCCGCCGCCCCACCAATATTTTTTATAAAGCGTAAAAAAGAGCAAAAGAAACAAAAATAACATAGGTACCGTTATGAAACGAGTTTGGATATATCTGATGAGCGCCCTTGTGGCCTCGGGCACCCTCTCTTGTGTGCCCAGCGATCTTGACGAAGGCGTGCTGGCCACCGTCAAGCCCACCGACCCCGCCTTTGTAGCCTTCTCGCAGAGCCTCAAGAGCGTCACACTCTCCGTGGGTGCATTGGTCGATGCGCTCAACCTGAGCGAGTATATTGCCGCTCCCGAGGAGGAGAGATTGAGTGTTGAGGACCTCTACTACCCCTACGAAAAGGTGCGTGAGGAGGGAGAGGGCAAGTGGCGCATCTACGACGACCGTCAGGAGAAGCAGTACCGTCTGCTCAATGGCCTCACACTGGACCAGGCAGGTGCCGAGTGGGAGGTGGTCAAGCACGAGATGTTCTTTATCCAAAAGACGGCACAGAGGCCCGAGGTTCCCGAAGGCCACCTATTGGTGCGCTCGCTGGGGGAGGATATCTTTGAGGTTGAGCTCAAGGATGTGACTATGTGTGTGTCCAACGGCTATCGACAACTTTGGAACCACATCACTTGGCCCGAAAGCAACTACTACAACGGCGGAGCAGTGGTTGTGGATGGCACCTTCAAGGTGACCACCAACAACTCGGCCTTCCGTGCCCAGAGTGAGGAGGGGCTCAATGTTCAGATTGAGGGCTCGGGCGAGTTCCGCGACGCCTCGGGTGCCTTCTATAGTGTGAGCGTGGAGATTACCAACCCCCTCAAGTTTGAGTATGGCACCAATGGTTTTCCTTGTGGCTCCTACGGCACAGGCGCTCTGGAGCTCACTGTGCGCACCTCGCCCGTCGATGAGGAGAGGGTGGAGGTCGAGATGCTGGAGAACCGCATCGGTGTGAGCTACTACACAGGCGGCAGGACCTTCCACGGCGCCCACTACTGGATGGATACCCCCTATAGCGGAAGGTACCATTACAATTACTATTATTAGAAGTTGAGAGTTACGGTACCAAGATAACCATCAGATGTCTTTACACAATTTGCCAAACACAAAAAAAGACTCGCGGATTTTCCCGTGAGTCTTTTGTTTTGTGTTTTAGAACGACATCGGCGCCTTGATGGTGGGATGTGGGTCGTAGTCCACAATCTCGATGTCCTCAAAGCGGAGGTCGGCAATGCTCCTAACCTCGGGGTTGAGCCTTAGTGTGGGCAAGGGGCGGGGCTCACGCGAGAGCTGTTCCTCGACCTGGTCGAAGTGGTTGAGGTAGAGGTGGGTGTCGCCCAGCGTGTGGATGAACTCGCCCGCTTCGAGGCCGCAAATCTGTGCAATAATGTGTGTCAGCAGTGCGTAGGAAGCAATGTTGAAGGGAACGCCGAGGAAGGTGTCGGCGCTGCGCTGATAGAGCTGGCAGGAGAGCCTGCCCTCGGCCACATAGAATTGGAACATCACGTGGCAGGGGGGCAGAGCCATACCCTCCACATCGGCCACATTCCACGCCGAGACGAGCATACGCCTCGAGTTGGGATTCTCTTTTATGGTGCGGATGACCTCCTCAATCTGGTCGATGGTGCCCCCATTGGGACAGCCCCAACTGCGCCACTGAGCGCCATAGACCGAGCCGAGGTCGCCATAGTGGTAGCCCTCGATGGGGGACTCTTCGGCCCCCTTGGCCCTCTCCAGGAACTCTTCGCGACCGATGGGCTCCACACCCTCGGCCTTGCACCTCTCGCCATAGAAACGGTAGGCGTCGTTGTCCCAGATGTGCACCTCGTTACGAACAAGGTAACTAATATTGGTATCTCCCTTCAGGAACCACAGAAGTTCGTGTATGATACCCTTGGTAAAGACTTTTTTGGTGGTCAGGAGGGGGAAGCCGTCGGCAAGGTTGAAGCGCATCTGGTAGCCGAAGATGCTCTTGGTGCCTGTGCCTGTGCGGTCGCCCTTGACAACGCCACAGTCACGAATGGTTCTGAGTAGGTCGAGATATTGTTTCATAGCGGTAGAGTTATCCTATTTGTGGAGTCGGATGATGCCCTGCTCATCGAGCGAGGCATAGACGGGCCCCTCGAACCAGTGGCCCAGGAAGAGAGCCTTGCCACCCACCTCGAGGTCACAGACCTCGGCGCAGTGGTTGTGGCCAAAGATGAAGTAGTCCACATCCTCGCGCTTCCCAAGCCTCTCGGCCTCCATCACCAGAGGGTCCTCCTTGCCCAGGAAGGGCATAGCAATCTCTTTGGACTTGCGGCTGTCGCCCGACCATCCCTGACCAAAGCGTAGCGCAAAGTCGGGGTGGATGAGGTGTGAGAAGAGCCAGCGAGCCGTGCGGGAGCGGAATATGGAGTTGATGATTCGTGCACCTCCGCCCAGATGGCGTGCGTAGATGTCGTCGCCGTGGCAGAGGCTCACCCTCTTGCCGTAGAGCTCCACGACCTCTCTTGTGTAGTGCACCCTAAGGCCACACTCCCTCTCCAGATACCCTCTCTGCCACATATCGTGGTTGCCCACAAACAGATGTATCTCAATGCCCCTATCGGTGAGCTCCGAGAGTTTTCCCAGCAGGCGTGTAAAGCCCTGGGGGACAACTCGTTTGTATTCATACCAGAAGTCGAAAACATCGCCCACAAGGAAGATGCCTTTGGCTGTTGGGGCCACTCTGTCGAGCCACGCCACAACCTCACGCTCCCTCGAGAGGCACTCTTCGTGGGTGCCGCTTCCAAGGTGCATATCTGAGGCGAAATAGTACATAGCGTCGTGTGTGTGAGGGGTTAGAGTTTGTTGTGGGGTGCTATTTGAAGAGGTTTTTGAGCTCTTTCTCCAGGTTGTCGCCATAGGCACCGATGGCCACAATGTCGCCCTCCTTGTTGAGCAGGTAGTTTGTGGGGATGGTGGTCACGCCATAGAGCATAACGGCAGGCGAGGCGGAACCCTTGAAGTCGCAAACCGAAATCCAGGGCAGCTTCTGCATCTGCAGGGTCTGGATCCACTCGGGCTGGGCGGTGTCCACAGCCACCTGGTAGATCTCGAAGCCCTTGTCGTGGTACTTCTCATAGATCTTCTTGAGCTCGGCCTGACGGAACTGTGCGCCCTCCTCGAGGATGCTCCAGAAGTCCACGAGCACCACTTTGCCCTGCTGTATCTGTGTGAGGCTCTGCTTCTTACCCGTCATATCGGGCAACTCCAACTCGGGGAAACCTGCGGGAGTAGCCATAGCCTCGTTAATCTTGTCGGCCAGCTCGCGCTGGTTGTCGTAGTATTGGATGGCCTCCTTGAGGCTTGCCAGATAGGTCGACTTGGGGTAGTTCTTCTCCACAGCATCTGCCACTAGTCGGAAGTAGACGATGTCGGTCTCGCCATTGAAGAGCACCTCGTCGCCGGGGAGCCTCTGGTTGAGTGCATAGATTGCGGCCAGCGAGCCCGAGTTGGTCACGATGAACTCAATCTGCTTGCGCTTGATGTCCAGGTAGGTGGCGGTGTAGTCCTTGCTGATGGACTCACGCAGAGCCTTGGCGGTGGTCTTGTTGTAGAGGGTTGCCAGCGAGTCGAGCTTCGCCACACCAAAGGCCATAATGTTCTTGATCTCTTTCACGAGGGTCGACTCCTCGGAGCCGCTCACCGAGTAGCCATCGATAAGGCCGGGGAGGGAGTTTACGGCCACCTTGTCGCCGGGGGCCAGGATGAGGGGGATGGTGCGCTCGCCGCAGTGGAGGTTGTAGAAGGTGGCCTCGTCGCCAGGGATCTCAACCTTGAGTGTGAAGCGGCCGGCGTCGTTGGTGGTCACCGTGTCGGCCACCATACCGCCTGTGGAGTAGACGCTCTCCAGAACGACCATCTTATTGGCGTAGGCAGCCACCTCGCCCTGAATTGTTGCCTTTTTGCCTTGGCAAGCGCAGAGTGCGGCCGCAGCAAGGAGTATCACGATTTTCTTCATAGTTATTTTCGGTTGTTTTGTTTCTGTTTATACGCTGTGTTGAGCAAAGGTAGTAAAGAAGGGCGAAATGCGCAAGAGGCCCTACTTTGAATAGCCACTTCGACGGTGGTTTTTCTGCATTTTGTTGTTCTTCTTCTGGAACGAGCCCCTCTTTTGATAGTTGGAATAGCCCATTCGATAGTTGCTTTTGATCAGGGTGATTGCCTCTTCGTCTACGGCGATGTCGAAATCGGCCATACGCTTGATGTCGCGGATGATGACGGCATTGTCGGGGTGCTCCTGGTTGTACTCGAAGCTCTTGGTGCGCATATAGCGGGCCAGGTTGTAGACCACCGCATCGACGGTTTGCTGATCCTTGAGTCGCTCGAGCGAGCGGATGACATTGCGCACATTGCGACCGTAGTGCTTCATTGCAATGCGCCCCGTGGGGTACTCCATACGGTGGGGAGGAGGCATAATGGTTGTGGCCGTCGGACGGGGGTAGGGCGAGTCCACATCGAGCTGAAAATCAGACATTATGAACAGGTGGTCCCACAGCTTGCGCTCGAAATCGGGGGTGCCGCTCGAGGCGCTCTGGATGTTGGCCATTATGGCCACGAGGGCCTTGGCGCGGAGGTTGCGCTCCTTGCGATCCTCGATGGCCACAAGCTCCGACACCATATCCTGAATGTGACGGCCATACTCGGGCAAATGGAGCTTTTCGCGCTCAATATTATAGTTTGTTTTCATCTTAAAAAGAAGAGTTGTGTGCTTAAAGAAAAAATAGTCCAAAAAGACCCCTTGGGGTTAGTTTGTGGCCCACCCGACACTTTGGGCTACACCTCGAGAGTGCCACATATAGGTTTATCTTTGACCACAAAGATAACTCATTTTTTGAGATTTTATTACCCGGAGCCACCTTTTTGGTAACATATTTGCAATAGGGTGGCGCAGCAATAAAGTCGTTCCAAAAAAGAAAAACCGAAAAAAGCTATGACAAAAATTCTGGTTGTGGAGCCCCTGAGGGCCATCCGCAACACCCTCACTGAGCTTCTCGCCCACGAGGGCTACGAGGTGGTTGCCCGCGAGAGTCTGGAGAGCCTTTCCGATGGCGACACCCGCGAGGTGAGCCTAATCATCTGTGGCTCACCCGAAAAGATGACCTGGGGATGTGTGGCCGTGCCGTGGATTGCGCTCTCCAAGGGAGGACTCGAGGAGGTACTCGGGTTCTTTCGTGCGGGGGCTGCGGACTTTGTGCCCAAGCCCGTGGAGGTGTCGGCCCTGCTTGGGGCTGTCCGTGTGGTGCTCGCCCGTGCCGAGGACTCTTTCCCGACCCCGAACACCCTCTGTGCAAAGAAAAAATCGTGCCAGAGATACAACATTGTGGGCTCCTCGCCCAAGACCACACGCCTCAAACGGCTCATTGAGCTGGTCGCCCCGACCGATGCAAGAGTCTTGGTGTTGGGGGAGAATGGCACCGGAAAGGAGCTTGTGGCCCGACAAATACACCAGAAGAGTCGTCGTGCGACGGGCCCCTTCGTGGAGGTCAACTGTGCGGCAATACCCTCCGAACTGATCGAGAGCGAGCTGTTTGGCCACGAGAAGGGGGCCTTCACCTCGGCCATAAAGCAGCGCAAGGGCAAGTTTGAGCAGGCCGTTGGCGGCACACTCTTCCTGGATGAGATTGGGGATATGAGCCTGGCGGCGCAGGCCAAAGTGCTCAGGGCGCTTCAGGAGCGCAAGATCACCCGTGTGGGGAGCGACAAGGATATAGATGTGGATGTGAGGGTTGTGGCCGCCACCAACAAGAACCTCATAACGGAGATTGCGCGTGGCAACTTCCGCGAGGACCTCTACCACCGTCTGAGTGTTATTGTGCTGAGTGTTCCACCCCTCTCGGAGCGCAAGGAGGACATCCCTCAGTTGGTGGACTACTTCCTCAAGAGTCTGTGCGATGAGTATAATGTGCCGACCAAGAGCATTGAGCCTGCGGCACTCTCGGAACTGTCGAGTATGGATTGGAGGGGTAATGTGCGCGAGGTGCACAATGTCGTTGAGCGACTTGTGGTGCTCGGCAGCCAGGAGATAACCCGAGATGAGGTTTTAGCCAATGTGGGCAACCTCTATTGATTGAGCCACTCGGCCAATTTTTTCACCGCTCGGCCTCGGTGGCTAATCGCATTCTTCTCCTCGGGAGAGAGCTCCGAGAAGGTCTGAGTGTAGCCTTCGGGCTGGAACATAGGGTCATATCCGAAGCCGCCCTCGCCACGCTCTTCGGTGGTGATGACGCCCTCCACGATGCCCTCAAAACAGCGCTCCTTGCCACCCTCAATCAGAGCGATGACGGTGCGGAAGCGGGCTGTGCGGTCGGTTTTGCCCTCCATCTCACGAAGGAGTTTGGTGCGGTTGGCGGCGAAGTCGTGACCGTCGGTGGCGTAGCGTGCCGAGTGAACGCCCGGTGCGCCCCCAAGCGCATCGACCTCCAGACCCGTGTCGTCGGCAAAGCAGTCCCTGCCGGTCTTCTGCCACACATACCTTGCCTTGGCCAGAGCGTTGCCCTCAATGGTGGGCTCCTCCTCGGGGATATCCTCCACGATGCCGGCCTCTTTGAGGGTTATGAGTTCAATTTCGCCCCCGAGGATTGCATTGACCTCCTCGAGTTTGTGGGCGTTGTTGGTTGCGAATATGATTTTTTTCATTGTGCTTGGTCTTATTTATGCCTCCTTGGCGAGTTCGGCTATGCGTGCGTCGGTGGCAATCTTGTCCAGGATGGTCTTGACGATGGTGTCCATACGGCCGCCCTCGGAGTAGTCGGCAGGCGAGATCATCGAGCAACGGTTCTGCTCCAGAAGGAGTTTGGTTTTGCGGTAGCCGCTCTCGGACGAGGGGTCATAGACACCGATGGAGTGGCCGTGGCGGTCGCTCACAAGCCTCATACAGGGGATGTCGGTCGTACCGTCGCCCACATATATCATATGCTCAAAGGGCACGGGGCGCTCAGCATCGGGCACATAGGCGTTCACCAGGTGGGAGTCGGCAACGCTATCCACACCCTTATTAATCTTGTACATAAACTGGGTCTTGTTGGTGTAGTTGATAGCCACCGCAGGCCAATAGGCGTCGCCATCCTCGTTGTAGAGGAACTCACAGGCGTAGATCTTCTTGAACTCGTGGGCGATGGTGGTGCCCTCGATAATCTCCTTCAGACCCGAGGAGTTGATGTAGTGGAGAATCTCGATGCCTCGCTCCTGGCCGTAGCGACTGATGCGGCCAAACCACTCCTCGACACCCTTGTAGAGCTGGATGTTGCGGCCCGTCTCACGGAAGGCCTCGCGTTTGATGGGCACACCCGTCTTGTTGGCGTGCTCGAGCATCTTGAGCATATAGCTGAGGATGGGGTCGGCGTCGTAGTCATCGGCAAGAACATTGCTCTCTCGCCAGAACTCTTCGTTGCTCTTGCCAACCGAGGCGATGAAGCCATACTCCTGCATATTACCAGGGGCAAGCGTTCCGTCGAAATCGTAGATGAGGGCTGCTTTGAGTCTTTTCTCCATAGTGATTCTTGGTTTTTCTTCCGTCAAAGGTACAATATTTGTGGGAAAATGCCTAAATTTGTGACCAAACAATGTGAAATTATGGATTTTTTTGAATTAGTACACCGCCGTCGTTCGCTCCGCAAGTTCTCCGACAGGAGAGTCGAGAGCCACACCATTGAGAAGATTCTGGAGGCAGCACTCACCGCCCCCTCCTCGCGCAATAGCCACAGCACCAGGTTCCTTGTGGTTGAGGATAAGGACCTTATCCGCCATATGTCCTATATGCGCGACTACGGCTCGGCGTTCCTGGCCGAGGCTCCCGTGGCTGTGATGGTTATGGGCGACAAGAGGGCCACGGATCTGTGGGTGGACAACTGCGCCATCTCGGCCACCTTCGTGCAGCTGGCTGCCGAGGCTGCAGGGCTTGGTAGTTGCTGGGTCCACGTGGATGGCAGAGAACATATGAAGGGCCACCCCGAGATGGGCGACGCCGAGAGCTACCTGCGCACCTTCCTGCCCATCCCCGAGGAGTGTGGTGTGGAGTGTGTGATTGCAATGGGCTACTCGCCCTACGATGAGCCCAAGCCCCGCCCCGAGCAGGACAACAGCGGGAAAGTCGTTTGGCTCAAGTAGGATAGTACCCTCCCCTGAGGGTAGATAGTTGCTCTACGGACCACCCCTAACAGAGGTGGTCCGTAGAGCATTGTAGAGTTTTTGTAGGGTGGAGAGTGAGCAGCGAGAGAATAAAAAACCTCAAAAAACAGAAAAAATCTCGTTGGAAATAGCTACCTTTGTAAATCGCTCCCCGAAGCAAGAGTAAGAAACCAAAAAATATAGAATCATTATGGATTACAGTAATCTCCACAAAGCCCATCCGTGGCACGGCATCGACCCCGGCACCCCCGAGGAGATTCGCTCCTACATTGAGATTGTTCCCACCGACACGGTTAAGTATGAGGTGGACAAGGCCAGCGGCTACTTGGCCCTCGACCGCCCACAGAAGTTCTCCAACATCGTACCCTCGCTCTACGGCTTCATCCCACGCACCTACTGCGCCGACAAGATGGCCGAGCTGACCAACAAGGCCCTCGCCAGGTTCGATGTGAAGGGCGACGGCGACCCTCTGGATATCTGCGTTCTGACCGAGAAGGATGTGACCCACGGCGACATTCTGGTTAGCGGCCGACCCATTGGCGGCATCCGCCTGTTGGACCACAATCAGGCCGACGATAAGATCATCGCGGTGCTGAAAAATGACGCCATCTATGGCGATATGACCGACATTGAGCAGCTCCCCACCCGCATCGTAAGGCGCTTGATTCACTACTTCACCACCTATAAGGATATCCCCGGTGAGAACACCCAGCGAATGAGGTTTGTGAGCATCTACGGTGCCGATGTGGCCCGCGATGTAATCCGCCGCTCGATGGAGGACTACAACGATATGCTCGCCGCCGACAAGGAGTAACCATCTGTGGCTTATGAAACGATTACTCTTTGTGTCGCTGCTGCTGTGTGTGTGGAGTGCGGCCTTTGCCGAACAACCCCACAGTGAGCCTCTTGTGGCGAGCCTTGCCGAAGATGAGGAGGTTTTCGTGGACCAGGTGGTGGCCTGGAACGGCTTTACGGGCGAGGAGCAAACTATGAACATCTACCGCCAAAAGACCTATGATGGCGAGATTATATACATTGCTCGCAAGGTGTACGAATGGGGCGAGTCGGTATCGGGGGTAGTGCTCCCCGAGGACCCCGAGGAGGCTAACGGCTACCGCCACTCGGCCAAGGTGGGATTCATTGGTCGCTACTACTTTACCTCCTACAAAATCCCTTATGACTACCAACCCTCGGAGAGGTATTATTAGTAGGCTAAAAAGATTAATATACTTATAGTATGGCAACCAAACTTTCACTCATTGTGGCTGTGGCCCAGAATGGCATTATCGGCACAGGGGGCACTATGCCCTGGCACATACCCGAGGACTTCGCACACTTCAAGGCCGTGACCCTCGGCCACTCGGTCATTATGGGCCGCAAGACCTACGAGAGCATCGGCCGACCACTGCCACGC
>JAGBYS010000057.1 GCA_017628675.1 Tidjanibacter sp. | reverse complement strand
TTTATTAATCCCGAGCATATTAAGATGATACGCTAGGAGTCCTCGGGCGTGGTTTCGGCCGAGCTCAAGCAGGAGAGTCTTGAGCCCATTCCCATTTCGCGCAAGTACCAACAGGAGGTCACCAATCTCCTTTAAAGGGTAACACACGGCACTGTTGGTGGTGTTTGGGCCGTAGCATAAGGCTATTGGCGTGAAATTTTGTGCCCGACGAGCAAAAAATATGGTGTGGAGCGAGAGCGGGTTGCGATTTTTTTTGTACTTTTGAGGGATTAAAATGCACTACTCTGCAATGTACGACTACAAAACACTCCGCCGAATTATCCGCACACTCGCACTGCTGTTTGCGTTAGTGCTTGTGATTCTTGTGGTTACAACTACGCCCAAGAGCATTTTTGGCTGGATCTCGGTGTTGATGTTGGTGGTTGTGGGCATCTATTTCACCTCCATCCCCCTGAAACTCCTCGGCGAGATGAAGGATATGGAGGCGATGATTGAGGCCTACAAGAAGGAGGCGCAGAAGAGGAACTAACCAAAAAAACTATCATAAGACGATGAAAAAAATTCTTATTGCCGGTGCTGGCGGCCAGATTGGCTCGGAACTTACAGGTTATCTTCGTAAAATCTATGGCCCCGAAAATGTTGTAGCGGCCGATTTGCGTGAGTGTCCCCACTTGGCCTACGATGGCCCATTTGAGATTCTCAACATCCTCGACAGGGAGGCCTATGCTGCTCTGGTGCGCAGCTACAATATCGACACCATCTTCAACCTTGTGGCTGTGCTTTCGGCTACGGGTGAGAAGAATCCCCAGGGCGCTTGGAATATCAATATGGGTGCGCTGATGAACTCGCTCGAGATTGCTCGTGAGTATGGTTGCGCTCTGTTTACTCCTTCGTCGATTGGCGCTTTCGGTGGCGACTTCGAGAGGGACAACACCCCCCAGGATGTGGCAATGCAGCCCAACACCATCTATGGTGTGTGCAAGGTGACCGGCGAGCTTCTGTCGAACTACTATTTCTCGCGCTTTGGCGTGGACACCCGTAGCGTGCGCTTCCCCGGCATCATCTCCAATGTGACTATGCCCGGTGGTGGCACTACCGACTACGCTGTGGAGATCTTCTACGAGGCCGTAAAGACAGGCCACTACACCTGCCCCGTGCCCGCAGATGTATATATGGATATGATGTATATGCCCGACGCTCTGAAGTCGATTGTTGATCTTATGGAGGCTGACCCCACCAAGCTCCGCCACCGCAACTCGTTCAACATTGCCGCGATGAGCTTTACGCCCGAGATCTTGGCTGCCGAGATTCGCAAACACATCCCCGAGTTCACTATGGACTACGATGTGGACCCCGTAAAGGAGGAGATTTCGCGCAGCTGGCCCAACAAACTCGACGACACTTGTGCTCGCGAGGAGTGGGGCTGGAATCCCGATTGGGATTTGGAGAAGATGGTTGTGGATATGCTCGCAGCCGTTCGTAAGAAACTCGGTAAATAACCACATACGAACACAATGGGCGTAGCGATGAAACTACGCCCTTTTTATTTATATAAGCATTTTTACTATGAGAACAGCAATCTATGGCGCCGGTTCGCTCGGAACGATTCTCGGTGCATATATCACCCAGAAGGGTGGTCAGGTTGAGCTGATCAACCGCAATAAGGCCCACATTGAGGCTCTCCAAAGGGAGGGTGCCAAGGTTGTGGGTACGGTGAATTTCACCCAGCCCGTCAAGGCCTACCTGCCCGAGGAGATGGAGGGCACCTACGATATCATCTTCCTGATGACCAAGCAGCAGCAGAACCCCGAGGTGGTTGCTATGCTCAAGGGCTTTCTGGCCGAGGATGGCGTGATTGTGACCTTGCAGAACGGTATCCCCGAGTTGCAGATTGGCCAGATTGTGGGCGACGAGCGCACGCTGGGCTGCACGGTTGCCTGGGGTGCTACAATGCAGGGCCCAGGCGTGTGTGAGCTCACCAGCCAGCCCGACAGCCTTACCTTCTCGCTCGGCTCGCTCACCCATAAGCGCAATGGCCACTTCGAGGATGTGAAGGCCCTTCTGGAGATGATGGGCCCCGTGGAGGAGGACCAGAATTTCGTGGGCACCCGCTGGAGCAAACTGCTCATCAACGCCTCCTTCTCAGGTATGAGTGCGGTTCTGGGCTGCACCTTTGGCGAGGCCGCAAAGCCCAAAGCCTCGAGGCGCATCGTGCAGGCGCTCATCAAGGAGTGTATCGATGTGTGTGCCACGGGCGGCATCAAGATTGAGCCTGTGCA
>JAGBYS010000056.1 GCA_017628675.1 Tidjanibacter sp. | reverse complement strand
CGGGAGCAGCTGCCTCAGCGGCTGCGGGAGCTGCTACTGCAACAGCTGCAGCTGCGGGCTCAATACCGTACTCCTCTTTGAGGATGGTTGCCAACTCGTTTACCTCTTTAACAGTCAAGTTTACCAACTCTTCTGCCAATGCTTTGATATCTGCCATAGTTTTGTATAAAATTAAATTGTTTTACTTCGTTGTTTGTGTTTTGTTTGGAAAAATTAATTTCTTTCTTCAAGTGCCTTTACGATGCCTGCAATCTTCTGACCTGCGCTACCCTGCAATGCCGAAACCACATTCTTGATGGGCGACTGCAAGAGAGCCACGATATCGCCGATAAGCTCCTCGCGCGATTTGATGTTGCAAAGCATATCGAGGTTATTGTCACCGACATAAACGCAGTCCTGAACATAAGCGGCTTTCAAAATGGGTTTCTCGCAACCTTTGCGGAACTCTTTGATAACCTGTGCAGGAGCCTTGCTACCCTCGGAGAACATAATCGACGAAGTGCCTTTCAGAACCTCGACAAGTGCAGCATCTGCCTTCTCCACGCCTTCGAGAGCTTTGATGAAGAGGGTGTTCTTTACAACAACCAACTTCACACCTTTCTCGAAGCACTGACGACGCAATTTTGCGGTCTGCTCTGCATTGAGAGCCTCGATGTCAGCGATATAGAAGTTAGGATACTGATTGAGTTGCTCGGTCAGGCCTTCAATAACTATTCTTTTTTCTTCCCTTGTCATTGCTCAATGTTTTTTACTATTTGAAATCAAGTGATTTGGGGTCAATCTGGAGACCGATACTCATTGTCGATGAGAGATAGATGCTAATCATGTATGTACCTTTAGCTGCGGCGGGTTTCAGCTTGTGGATCATATCGAGGAATGCGTTTGCGTTATCCACGATCTTCTCTGCGCTGAAGGATACCTTACCAACGGCCGAGTGAACGATACCGTACTTGTCAACCTTGAAGTCGATCTTACCGGCCTTCACCTCCTGAACAGCCTTAGCTACATCCATAGTAACGGTGCCGGTTTTGGGGTTGGGCATCAAGCCACGGGGACCCAGAATACGACCCAGAGCACCTACTTTTGCCATTACATTAGGAGTACAGATGATAGTATCAACATCGGTCCAACCGCCTTTGATCTTCTCAACATACTCGTCCAAACCTACATAGTCTGCGCCAGCCTCACGAGCCTCGTTCTCCTTGTCGGGAGTACAGAGTACCAACACGCGAACGGTCTTACCGGTACCGTGAGGAAGTGTAACTACGCCACGAACCATCTGGTTGGCCTTACGGGGGTCAACACCAAGACGGACATCAACATTTACCGAAGCATCGAACTTAGTGAAAGTAATCTCTTTCAGAAGAGCTGCGGCCTCGCTCAACTTGTAGAGCTTTCCGGGCTCTACCTTTGCGAGCATTGCTTTTTGATTTTTTGTCAATTTACTCATCTTCTTTCAGTCTAATTACTTTGCAGGAACTTCGCCTACGACGGTGATACCCATACTGCGTGCGGTACCGGCTACCATGCTCATAGCCGACTCAAGAGTGAAGCAGTTCATATCGCTCATCTTGTCCTTAGCAATAGCCTCAACCTGCTCGATGGTCACGCTTGCGACCTTCTGACGGTTGGGCTGTGCCGAACCAGACTGGATACCAGCAGCCTCTTTCAAAGCAGCAGCAACAGGGGGCTGTTTAACAACGAAGTCAAACGACTTGTCGTTATATACGGTAATAATTACGGGCAATACCTTGCCGGCCTTCTCCTGCGTCCTTGCGTTGAACTGTTTGCAGAAGTCCATAATGTTGACTCCCTTCGAACCCAGCGCAGGACCTACGGGAGGCGAAGGATTGGCGGCACCACCTTTAATCTGCAACTTAATAAATGCAGCAACCTCTTTTGCCATAGTTTTCCTTGGTTAATTATTCTTTTTCAACTTGCATAAAGCTCAACTCCATAGGAGTCTTGCGACCGAAAATCTTCACAGATACCGTCAATTTCTTTCTCTCCTCATCGACAGACTCGATGATACCGGAGAAACTCGAGAAGGGACCGTCCGTAACTTTTACGGTCTCTCCAACGAAGAAAGGAATCTCGTTCTCTTCCTCGCCCTGACTCATTTGGTCAACCCTTCCGAGAATGCGTGCAACCTCCGCCTCACGAATAGGTGTGGCGATAAGGCGCTGACTCTCCTCTTTGGTCTCCCCTAGGAAGCCGAGTACATTGGGCGTGTTGCGAAGTACATAAGGGACCTCGTCTACCATAGCTGCCTCAACCAATACATAGCCGGGATACGACACCCTCTCTTTGCTCACCTTCTTACCGTTGCGAATGGTATAAACCTTCTCGGTAGGAATGAGAACCTGCGACACAAGATGCTCAAGGCCAAGCAGGCGTACCTCGTTCTCGATGTACTCCTTAACCTTCTTCTCTTTGCCGCCGATGGCGCGAATCACATACCAGTTTTTTGTCTGCTCGCTCATTGTCTTTGTTTTACTTAGTTGTTCAACAAGTTAAACTCAACTCAGAACTAGTGACCCAAAACGCTGTATACAGCCTTCATAATGGATTCAAAGGTCAGGTCCATTGCAAGAATAGCAACAGCAATCAGCAGGGAAGCAACCATAACGGTAACTGCCAGACTCTGCAGCTCTTTCATAGGAGTCCACGACACTTTGTGAACCAACTCTTCGTACGAAGCCTTTACGTATTTTACGAGTCTCATAATTGATTTATGCTTTTATCTTTATTTCTTTTCACTCAATAAGTCCGGCACTCTTTCTGCAAAGCTACCGGACTTGTGCACGAGAGGAGAGAATCGAACTCCCACCAACGGTTTTGGAGACCGCTATTCTACCATTAAACTACTCTCGTAAAAGTGGGGCAAGCGGTGCTTAACGCTCGACTTTCAAGCCTTACGCCCTACTCGCCCCTATGTCAAGATTTATTGAGAATCTCTCTTAGGTAGATTGATTACTCGATAACCTCTTTGATCTGACCCGAACCTACGGTGCGGCCACCCTCGCGGATTGCGAAACGAAGACCTGCGTTCAGAGCTACGGGGTAGATGAGGGTTACCTCGATCTCAACGTGGTCACCAGGCATTACCATCTCGATACCATCGGGGAGTTTAACCTCACCGGTAATATCCATGGTACGGAGGTAGAACTGGGGACGATACTTGTTGTGGAAAGGAGTGTGACGGCCACCCTCCTCTTTCTTGAGGATATAAACCTCACCACGGAACTTGGTGTGGGGAGTGATCGACTTGGGTTTAGCTACTACCATACCACGCTTAACCTCTTTCTTGTCGATACCACGCATCAGCAGACCTACGTTGTCACCTGCCGAACCCTCATCGAGGAGTTTGCGGAACATCTCAACGCCGGT
>JAGBYS010000055.1 GCA_017628675.1 Tidjanibacter sp. | reverse complement strand
ATCTTGCGTCCTGGACCAGCTAGACGAACCGAGCATTGTTCCTTTTTGGTGGTGCAAAGATAGAGCAAAAATCTAAACCTCCAAAACTTTTTGCAAAAAAAATGCAAAAAAATGCAAAAAAAATGATTTTTCTTCCTTGGGAGGCTTGGTGGTGCCGTTTTTAGGTAAACAAAAGGCCGGCAAACTTCAAGTTGCCGGCCTTCTTATGTCTGATTCTCTGCTTCGAGAGGCGAACTACTCCTCCTCGGGGAAGGATACCAGAATCCTACCGCAGTACTCACAGATGATAATCTTCTTGCCCATACGGATCTCGCTCTGGCGCTGGGGAGGAATACGGTTGTAGCAACCACCGCAAGCGTCCCTCTTAACCGACACAACAGCCAGACCGTTGCGCACATTCGAGCGGATGCGGCCGTAAGCGGTCAGAAGCCTCTCGTCGATAACATCGCGAGCCTGCTGCTCCTGAGCCCTGAGTGCCTCGATATCCTTGGCGGTCTCGGCGTCGATGCTGTTGAGCTCCTCGCGCTTTGCCTCCAGGTCTACGCACCTGTCTGCCTTGGTAGCCTCGGCCTCCTCGATGAGCTGTTTTTTCACCTTGAGGGCGGCGTTGTACTCTTTGATATGTTTCTCGCAGAGCTGGTTCTGCAACTCCTGGTACTCGATCTCCTTGCCGATAGCGTCGAACTCGCGGTTGTTGCGCACATTGTTCTGCTGCTCGGTGTACTTCACGATCATAGCCTTGTTCTGCTCGATCTCCTCTTTAGCCTGGCGCAGCAGTGCGTTGAGCTCGTCGATTTCGCTCTGGATGTTGTCGATGCGGGTCTGCAGACCTGCAACCTCATCCTCAAGGTCTGCAACCTCCATAGGGAGCTCGCCTTTCACCTTGTTGATTTCGTCAATTTTGGAGTCGATTTTCTGCAGCTCATAGAGTGCCCTGATGCGCTCCTGCATACTATAATCGTTGTTCTCTGCGATTTTTTTGTTAGTTGTTGCCATAGATTAACCTCTTTATATCTTGCTCTTTAGTTGTTTCACCTAAACCATATAGCGCACCGGGTTTTCGCAGCGTGCGCTCTTGCGGACTGCAAAAGTATGTATTTTTTTTGATAATAGTTCAAATAAAATGTCGATTGCGCAAATTTCCGTCTCAAAATGGCCCGCATCGACCAGAATCATCCTGTCGGCGTCCACAAAATCGTGGTACTTGAAGTCGGCTGCCAGGTAGAGATCCGCACCCGCCCTCTCGGCCTGAGGGATGAGTGAGCCACCCGAGCCGCTGCAGATGGCCACCCTCTGCAAGTTTTTCTGCCTTATGGCGCTGTGGCGTAGTGCCCTCACGCCCAGCTCGCTCTGGATGCGCCTGAGGAAAACCTCGCACTCCACGGGCTCGGGCAGAGTGCCCACGATGCCGATGCCCACACCCTCCTCCTTGCTCGAGGGCTCAAGGAGGCACTCCTCCTTTAGGCCGAGCCTGCGACCCAACAGGTGGCTTATGCCCTCGGTGGGTGCGCTGTCGAGATTGGTGTGTGCAGCATAGAGAGCCACGCCTCCGGCGATAGCCTTGGCGATGGCGCGCTGTTGTGGGGTTGCCGCGGTGAGCCTCCTCAGGGGCTGGAAGATGATGGGGTGGTGGGTTACGACCATCTGGGCACCCACCTCCAGAGCCTCCTCCACCACCTCCTCGGTGGCGTCGAGGGCAACAAGAACGGTGGTCACCTCAGCCTCGGGGTCGCCCACGGCGAGCCCTGCATTGTCGTAGGACTCCTGCCAGCGAAGGGGAATCTGCTCCTCCAGCACTCGTGCAATATCTTTTACCTTCATAGTCATTCTTCGTGCGCACGCACGCGCACACGCATCAATTTTTTAGAAAAGTGTCTGCTCGACGGCCAGTTTTTTGGCCTCCTTGGAGTTCTTCTTGGAGTTCTCCTTGGCCACCACCAGGCGTATATCCTCGGGCGAGAAGAGGTCGCCACCGATGAGTGTGCCCACCTTCTTTTCGCGGGTGGGTTTCTTGGGCTCCTCGGGTGCGGGCTTCGTGGAGGGCATCTCCATCTTGAAGTCGGCAAGCTCCTCCTTGGGGGCCTCTGCCTTGGGTGCGGCGGTGGCTTTGGGCTCTACGGTGGGCTCCTCCACATCCTCTTCGATGTCGATAACCTCCACCTCGTCGCCCATCTCTTCCCTCAGAGCGGCAAGCATATTGCGTACCTTCTGCAGACGCTCCACGATTTCGGCCTCACGCTTGATGCTGTCGCGGTTCTGACGCAGACGCTTGCGTGCGCCATCGAGGGTCATACCCTGCTCCTTGACCAGGTGGTAGATGAGCCTCAGGTTGTCCACATCCGCAGGGGTGTAGATGCGGTGTCCGCGGCTGTTTTTGGCGATCTTGAGAATGGTGAATTCCTCCTCCCAGAACCTCAGGAGCGAGGCGTTCACACCGAACAACTCGCACACTTCGCCCATAGAGTAGTAAATTTTACCTTTGGGATGAATAATCTCTTCCATAAAAAATGCGTATATTTGGCGCAAGTTACGAAATTTTTACCATAAGGACAAACAGAAAAGTTGAAAACCAACAACCAGACAATAAAAATAGTAGGTCGTGTCACCTCTGGAAACGCTTTAGGTCATCTTCTGGGCTTTCCCACGGCCAACCTCAAGCCCACCGTTGAATTGGCTCAGGTGGCCGATGGTGTGTGGGCGGCCTGGGCGAGTGTCGAGGGGCGTGACTATATGGCCGTTGTGAACATTGGTCGCAGCCCGTCGGTGGTGGAGAATGGCGAGCGCAGGGTGGAGGCCCACCTTGTTGATTTCGAGGGAGATATCTACAACCAGGAGATAACCCTCCGACTGCTCTTCCATCTGCGCGAGGAGCGCAAGTTCCCCAGCCGTGAGGCCCTCGTGGAGCAGATTGCCAAGGACAAACAGGAGGCCATCGCTCTGCTTACTGATGCAAAGAACATATAACAAAATAATTCCCCGATAAGACTATGGACAACAATCAGGACAATCACCCCAAATTTGAAATTGAGATTCCCGCCGAAGTGGCTGGCGGTCAGTACTCCAACATCTCAATCATTGCTCACTCGGCCTCGGAGTTCGTATTGGATTTTGCATCCATCCTGCCCGGCCTGCCCAAGGCAAAGGTGCGCAGCCGTGTGATTCTCAACCCCGAGAACGCCAAGCGCCTTATGCTCTCGCTGCAGGAGAACATTGCGCGCTACGAGAAACACTTTGGCACAATCAAGGCAAGCGGCAACAAGGGCCCTATGATGGGTGGCGGTTTTGCATAGTGGCTACATCGTTTTGTGGGCCACAAAAAAGACTCAGAGAGGGCGACTGCTTCGGTGGTCGCCCTCTCTGTTTTTGGTGGCTAAAAAGGGCTGTTTTGGGGCAAATGGGGGGGGGTAAAATTGTAGGCTCTTATGGAAAAATTGAACATATATACCACTTTTACTATCTATTATTTTGTACCTATGTTCAAAAAGTTTTAATTTTACAGATGTGTTTCCCGTTTATTGTGGCGGGGCGCAAAAACTGAAACAATAAATTCAACCTTGATAGGCATTTTTGCCACGCATTTATTTTTATGAATCGTCTTTTCGATAGGTTGCTAATGGCAATCTTTGTGTCGGCTATGCTCCTCGTGGCCTCGTGCTCGGAGCCAGAGCCGATTGTCGTTTATGGGGTGACTCTCTCGGAGAGTAGTGTGGCCTTCGGAGCCGAGGGCGGACAGAGGAGTGTGGGTGTTATGCCCTTCCCCGTGGATGAGGCCTGGAGTCTGGAGGGCAGCCAGGTGGAGTGGCTCACAGCCATCGTTGTCGATGGCGGCGTGAGGGTAATGGTTGCGGCCAACACCTCCCCCGAGGTGCGCACCGCCTCGTTCCGTATCGTCAGCCCCAAGGGTCACTTCGACCCCCGCAAGGTGACCGTCTCGCAGGAGGCAGCCCCCGAGGTGGACTACTCGACAAGCCTCCAGGAGAGCTACTGCTTCGATTCGGAGGGTGGAGTACTCTCGTTCACGGTGGTGAGCGACTCGAAGTGGAGCGTGGTGAGCGACCAGCAGTGGCTCGGGGTGACCATCGATGGGAGCCTTGTGAGCCTCTCGGCAGGGCGCTATGAGGGCGAAGAGCCCCGCACCGCAACCCTCACTCTCACCGTTGGTAGCGGTGTGCAGGAGGAGGTTGTGGAGATTGCCGTGGAGCAGCAGACCCTGAGCCAGAATAGGTACCTCAATCTGGTGGGCAAGTGGGAGATTACGGCCGGCAAGTGGTTCTACTCGCCCAATGGCTCCCTCAACTCGCTCGACTATGCACCCAATCAGACCGACTACTATCTTATCTTCGATATGGAGCAGGGCGAGTATGGCAAGACGCTCATTATGAAGGATTTTCTCTATCCCGGTACGGAGTTGGAGGTGAGGTACGATAGCCAGACGGGTGGCATTGTGGTGCCCTTTGGCTGGACGGTGCTCTCCTACGATGTCTTCCTCTACCTGACCCTCGTGTCGAATCGTCAGTTCTCCTACGCTGCGGGCGAGGTGAAGGCTACAATCTCGGACGATGGCGCTGCGCTCACATTCGATATGCCCACCGTGAGCGGCTTCAACT
>JAGBYS010000054.1 GCA_017628675.1 Tidjanibacter sp. | reverse complement strand
TGATGAGCTCATCGAGTGCCACCTTGGGGACATAATGTACTCCCTCCTGGTCGCGATAGTAGTTGTGGTTATCCTGGGCGGATATCTCCACCAGCTCAATCTTCTCGGCGGGTTTTCCGATGGCAATCACCAGCAGAGGCTCATAGGGGAGTCCCAGAGAGTCCTTCACGGGCTGCTTGTCGAAGGCGCCGATGCAGATGCCGCCCAGACCAATCTCCACAGCCTTCAGGAGCATACTCTGTGCCGAGATGCCCAGGTCGATGTAGACATAGTGGTCGGGGGTGGGAGTGGCCGAGCAGATGACGATGAATGCTCTGGGCTCGGTGCCTTCAAAGGGGAGTTTGAGCTCCTTGAGAGCGCCTCCCAGACGGATGTGGGGGAGGACTTTGTGTGCCTCCTGGTGGGTCACAGGGCGGAAGCGCAGGAGTTGTGAGTTGCGTGCCGAGGGCACTTTGGTATTGACATCAATGATGCTGCGAAGCTGGTCGGGGCGGACAACAAAGGAGTTGTCGTAGCCGCGATAGCTTCGGTTTTTCTCGAGTAGTTTGCCGAGCGAGGCGTGTGTTTTGAGGCTCTTGACCCCCTTGCCGGCTCGGTACTCCTCCATCTTTTTATCAAGGTAGTTGTCTGCCATATACCAAGTAAATCACACAAATATACAGCATTATTTTCTAATATCAAATTTTTGTGAAAA
Source organism: Tidjanibacter sp. (assembly GCA_017628675.1). Taxonomy (GTDB): domain Bacteria; phylum Bacteroidota; class Bacteroidia; order Bacteroidales; family Rikenellaceae; genus Tidjanibacter. Next base: position 1,824 of record JAGBYS010000054.1, on the reverse strand, counting down.
CTCTTTTCTACGATGCCCAAAAAAGAAAAGAGGTACGCTCCCGATTGGAGCGTACCTCTTTTTCTTTTTGTTGCCTTGGGGGCCACAGGTTAGTCCTTATAGTCGAAAGTGATTGTCTGTGTGAGGTTTTCGTTCTCAACCACATTGGTCACATAGGTACCACCTGCGCTCTCGGCAGTCACGAAGAATACCATACGGCAATTCTCCGCTACCCAGTGGGTCTTGGGGTTGTCAAGATTGCCACTCTGCTTGAGCTCCATAACGAATACATAGTCGGCTGTGTCACCGGCGGCCATTGCGCCGAGCGAGTGACCTGCGTAGTGGTTTGCGCCCTCGGGCTGGCTGTCGGCGATGCGCACAGCGGCCTCGTGGGTGCTGAAGTCAACATCCACCTTGCAACCGTTGTTGTACTGCATTGCGTGGATGCCATCCTCCACGAGCCAACCGCCCACACGGTAGTTGCCTGCCTCGGCAGCCTTCACCGTTACACGAGCCACAACGATGCCGTCTGCGTAGTTGATTTTGGCCGAGATACCCGCTTTGGGAGCCTCAGCGAGCGAAGAGTTAATCTGCGCTTTGAGCTGCTTGAGGTTGTTGTCGTAGCCCTGGTTGTTGAGCATAGTCTTCATATCGCAGATGATGGTGGGGTAGCCACTCACGCCAAATACGCGGTCGATGTCGCTATTCTCCTGGGGATACATAGGATCTGCTGCGGAGTAGGTGTGAACGGCTGCCAGAACGAACTTGTCGCCATACTCAGCGTCGTCGGCCAGGGTGTGGAGTGCTGCAATGAAGAAGGGGCAGTAGCCACACTCGGTGCCGGTGAACTGGGTCACGAACATCCTCTTGGCGAAGTCGGTGCGCTGGGGTGCGGTGTCGATAGCCCTCGAGGGGATTGCGAAATCCACTGCAGTGAGCGCAAGGGGGGTCTCACGGGTGTCACCGGGGCCTGCGTTGCGAATCACAAAGACATTCTTGGTGCCAACCTCTGTGGGGTTGTAGATGGCCAGCTTATAGACGCCACCATTCACATCGGTAACCTCTTTGCTCTCCACGGTGAAGACCTCGTCGGTGCCATTCTCGTTGAGGAAGTAGAAGGTAACCTTCTCGGGGTCCAAAACCTCGCCATTGCGGCGAACGATCAGCAGACACTCCTCCACGCCTTTCTGGAAGACGGTGGTGGTTGCGCGCAGCGACATACCGCTCTCCTGGATGGGCGAGAGGTCCAGACCTGCCACAGCTACGGCCTCAATCATAAACTCCTCCGATTTGTGCTCCTTGTAACTGAGCTGAATGGTGTAGTTGCCGGGAGTGGTGGTCGAGAATTTCATCTCGGGCAGCTCGGTGGCGGTGCCATTGACGGTGGCCGAAAGGTCGGCGGGCAGCAGTGCTACGCCATCGAAGGTGGCACTAAACTGGGCTGCATCCTGGCCATCGGCAGCGATGGTGTAGGTCGAAACCGTCGCTTTGAAACCCTGGCCATCTTTCTGGGGGTCATTGCCATCGGGGGTGGGGCCGCAAGCCACAAGCGCAAGGGCTGCTACGGCCATCAGAAATCTAAATGCTTTCATCTCTCTTTTCTCTTATAGAATTTTAATTTGTATGAATTCTCTTTTCGTTTAGAAGGTAGCGCTCACCAGCAGGTTGAAGCCTGTGTAGGCGGGGGTGTAGCGGCACACGCCACCCGAGCATACATTACCTGCGCGGTTGCGGCCATAGCTGAGCTGAACCCTTGCAGGGCCGTGGGTGTAGCTTGCGCCCACGCTGTAGTAGTTCACCTTGTCGTTGTAGGTCGAGATGCGCTGGTGGTTGTACATATCACTC
>JAGBYS010000053.1 GCA_017628675.1 Tidjanibacter sp. | reverse complement strand
CTTTTTGCCCTTTGACCCTCTTATAACTTTCAACTTTCAACTCTCAACTTTCAACTTCCTTCTATATTTCATATAGAAATTCCAAAACTTATTCCTATATTTGCCCCAAATAGACAAATCAAAACCAAAACTCAATGAAAAAACTTACACTTTTCGCAATTATGGCAACGCTTATGGCAACTGCTATGACCTCCTGCTCGGGTGAGCAGAACAAGTTCCAGTGGCAAATCGACTCGTTCGACGACATCAAGGTACTCCGCTACCAGGTGCACGGATTCGAGGAGCTGCCCCTCCAGCAGAAGGAGCTCATCTACTATCTCAATCAGGCTGCTCTGTGGGGTAGGGATATTATGTTCGACCAGAACTTCAAGTACAACCTTGCCGTTCGTCGCACCCTCGAGGCTATCTACACCTCCTACCAGGGCGACAAGGAGTGCGAGGAGTGGGCAAAGTTTGAGAAGTACCTCAAAAAAGTGTGGTTCGCAAACGGTATCCACCACCACTACGGCAACGACAAGTTCGCTCCCGAGTTCACCGAGGAGTACTTCGTGAACGAGCTGGTGGCAAAGAGCAACACCGAGCTCTTCCCCACCGAGGCTTTCGGCTCGAAGGAGGCACTGTTGGATGTGATCGTTCCCGTGATGTTCGACCCCGCACTCTACCCCTCGAGGTTGGTGCAGGCAGGCGTTGACGATGTGCTCAAGGCTTCCTCTATGAACTACTATGAGGGTCTTACCCAGAAGGAGGCCGAGGCTTTCTATGCCGGTATGGCTGCCATCAACGATCCTCGCCCCATCTCCTACGGTCTTAACAGCAAGCTCGTGAAGAAGGATGGCAAAATCTATGAGCAGACCTACAAGGTGGGCGGTATGTACTCCGAGGCTCTGGAGCAGATTGTCTACTGGCTGGAGAAGGCTGCCGGCGTAGCCGAGGAGCCTCAGAAGTCGACCATCCTGAAGCTCGTGGAGTACTATAAGAGTGGTAACCTCCGCCTGTTCGACGAGTTCAACATCGCTTGGACCAAGGATACCGCCAGCCCCGTGGACTTTGTGAATGGATTTACTGAGGACTATGGTGATCCTCTGGGTCGCAAGGGTGCTTGGGAGAGCATCGTGAACTTCAAGAGCGTGGAGGCCTCCAGGCGTACCGAGCTCATCAGCGACAACGCACAGTGGTTTGAGGACCACGCACCCATCAACCCCGCATTCCGCAAAGCAGAGGTTAAGGGTGTGTCGGCAAAGGTTATCACCGCCGCAACCCTCGCAGGTGACGCCTACCCCGCAACCCCCATCGGTATCAACCTCCCCAACGCCGACTGGATCCGCAAAGAGCACGGCTCCAAATCGGTAACTATCGACAATATTACTGAGGCCTATGCTGAGAGCGCAAAGGGTAATGGCTTCGACGAGGAGTTCGTTCTCCGCAAAGAGGATAGGGAGCGCATCAATAAGTATGGCTCCATTGGCGACAACCTCCACACCGACATCCACGAGTGCTTGGGCCACGGCTCGGGTCAGCTGGCTCCCGGCGTGAAGGGCGGCGAGCTCGGCAAGTATAGCTCCACCCTGGAGGAGGCTCGTGCCGACCTATTTGGCCTCTACTACCTGGGCGACGAGAAGCTCGTGGAGCTTGGTCTTGTTCCCTCGTTCGATGTTGCCAAGGCTCAGTATGCAGAGTACATTATGAACGGTATGATGACCCAGTTCTCGCGCATCGAGCTCGGCAAGGATGTGGTTGAGAGCCATATGCAGAACCGCAAACTCATCGCCGAGTGGTGCTATGAGCAGGGCAAGGAGGAGAATGTTATCGAGTGGATCAAGCAGGACGGCAAGACCTATGTTGTTGTGAACGACTTCGAGAAACTCAGGGAGCTCTTCGGCAAGATGCTCTATGAGGTTCAGCGCATCAAGTCCGAGGGCGACTTCGAGGCCGGCAAGGCACTCGTTGAGAAGTACGCCGTGAAGATCGACCCCGAGCTGCACAAAGAGGTTCTGGAGCGCTACGCTTCGCTGAACATCAAACCCTACAGCGGCTTCATCAACCCCATCTACACCCTGGTAGAGGAGGATGGCAAGGTTGTGGATGTGAAGATTGAGTACCCCCTGAGCTACATCGAGCAGATGCTCTACTACTCGGAGAACTACTCCAACCTGCCCACCATCAACTAAGCAGGTCGTGTTTGTTGGGGCGCACAATCCCGCCCCACCCACACACGACAAACTGAAACACCACACGAATTACACGAAAAACTCAAAAACTACAACACAATGAGCGAAGAGAAGAAAAAAGGAGGTAACCGCTGGCAGGTCCCCGTCATCTGCCTCTCGGCAATCATCATTGTAGCAATGTTGTGCTTCCGCCCAGGCAAAAACAGGAAGATAACCCTCGAGAAGCCCGCCACAGAGGAGGTGGTAGCCGCCGCAGCGACAACTCCCCAGGAGGAGCAGGCCACCCAGATGGAGGCCGCCCAGGAGAGTGTGGACCTTCTCTACGGCATCGACCGCAACCAATACTATGTCTATGAGGGCGACATCGAGCAGGGTCAGCTGCTGGTGAACATCCTCCAGCCCTACACCAAGTATGGCAACATCTTGGCCATCGCCGAGAAGTCGAAGAGTGTCTTCGACCTGGCCAGAAAGATGCAGGTGGGCCACCACTGGGCCGCCTTCTGCCATAGCGACGCCTCGGGCGAGAGCCAGCTCAAATACTTCGTCTATGACATCAACAGCGAGGATATCCTGCTGGTGAGCGTCGAGGGCGACAACATTAGCGTTGAGCGCAAAACAAAAGATTTTTAATCAACGACAAAGGGGTTGTGCTCCGTGGCCAACGGCCTGGAGCGCAACCCTCCTATTAGAAAGTCCAACTGCTAAAGAAGGAAGGGAGAGAAAATACAGAGATGAAGAAAGGGATACAGCAACGCCTTCGTGTGACACAAGGCGAGATGAAGATGATTCTTGCAACCGCAGCCATCCTCCTGGTGATGGTGCTGGTAAAGTGCTGCTCGGGTGGCGGCAAGGAGGAGGAAGAGGTTGTGGTGGAGGAGCCCAAGGTGGATCTTCTCTACGGCTACGATCGCAGCAAATATGAGATTCACGAGGGTGTGGTCCAGCAGGGCCAAGTGCTCTCCTCGGTGCTCGACGGCCTCATCTCGCAGAGCCGCATCAACCGCCTGGCAGAGGGCACCAAGGATGTCTACGACCTGGCGCGAAACATCCGCCCCGACAAGAATTGGGCGCTCTTTATGACCGTCGATTCGCTCGGCACAAGGACCCCTTCCCACTTCGTCTATGAGATCAACCGCCTGGAGGTGCTCCACGCCGACTTTGTGGGCGACAAAATCACTGCCCGCATTGAGGAGAAACAGCAGACCTATGTGCGCCGCAAGGTGTCGGCCTCCATTGAGAGCTCACTCTGGAACGCACTCGTGTCGAACGACATCCCCGGAGCCCTGGCAGTGGAGATCGAGAACATCTACGGCTGGAGCGTGGACTTCTTCCACCTCCACGAGGGCGACACCTTCACCATCATCTACGATGAGGCCTACGCCGAGGGCGAGAGGGTCGGCATCGGTATGGTCTATGGTGCCTACTTCAAGCACGGAGGCCGTGACTACTACGCCATTCCCTTTATGCAGAACGGCAAGCTCGACTATTGGGACGAGAAGGGTGGCAGTATGAGGCGCCAGTTCCTCAAGGCTCCTCTGAAGTTCACCCGCATCTCATCGAAGTTCTCCAACAGTCGTCTGCACCCCATCAAGAAGATCTATCGTCCCCACCACGGTGTGGACTATGCTGCACCTGTGGGCACCCCCGTTGTGGCCATTGCCGACGGTACGGTGAGCGTGAAGAAGTATGAGAAGGGTGGCGCAGGCTACTATATGAAGATTACCCACTCGAACGGCTATGTGAGCACCTATATGCACCTGAGCAAGTATGCCAAGGGTATCAATGTGGGCACAAGGGTTAAGCAGGGCGAGGTCATCTGCTATGTGGGCAACACGGGTGGCTCGACAGGTCCCCACCTCGACTTCCGCATCCACAAGAACGGAACCCCCATCGACCCCCTGAAGATTCCTTCGACCTCGGTTGAGCCCGTCAAGAAGGAGAATATGGCCGCCTTCGAGCAGGTGAGGGATAAGGTTATGGCTGAGCTGCAGGGCGAGGGCACCCATATCCTCAAGGGCGACATCAACCCCAATGCCGAGGATCTGGTCTATGAGGATAGCCGCCTGGTGAATTGGAACAAGGATGTAAGGCGCAACAATATGTTCGACGCCTTGGATAAACTTTAAAGGCCCAAAATAATGGCTTGGGGCGAAAAGAGAGTAGGCGTGGTGATTGTGGCGGGTGGTAGTGGCAGCCGTATGGGTGCCGCTGTGCCCAAACAGTTCCTCAAGGTGGGCGGCGAGTATATCCTCGTGCGCACCATCCGTGCTCTGGAGCCCTACGCCCAGGAGATAGTTGTCGTGCTGCCCGAAGGGGAGATGGCTCGCTGGAGAGAGATAGCCCTCGAGAGGGGCCTTGACGGGGAGCGCTGCAAGGTGTGTGCCGGTGGAGCCTCGCGCTTCGAGTCGGTGCGCAACGGCCTCGCAAGGCTGGGTGAGTGCGACCTGGTGGCCATCCACGATGGCGTCAGACCTCTGCTCTCGGCCCGAATGATAGAGCGAGGGCTGGAGTGTGCGGCAACCTATGGTGCGGCAATCCCCGTGGTGGATGCCGTGGATTCGTTCCGTATGGAGAGCGAGGGCGAACTGAAGGTTGTGGACCGCTCAAGACTCAAGGCGGTGCAGACCCCTCAGATCTTTGCTGCCGAGGTGCTCAAGGAGGCTTATGGTGCGGAGCCCAATCCACTCTTCACCGACGACGCTACGGTTGTGGAGCTCTCGGGAGTCCGCTTGGCCTACTATGAGGGCGAGCGCCGCAACATCAAGATAACCACCCCCGAGGACCTAATTATTGCCGAGGCCCTGGCGAGGGTTTAGAAAGGGCCAAAAGGGCTAAAAGGCAACTGATAACTGACAACTGATAGCTAATTATGAGGCTAACAATGCGATATGGCCGCCTGGACCGCAGGGCGCGAACAATCACAGCGGTGGTTTTGCTGCTGCTCGTGGTGTTGTGCGTGGTGCTCTTTGCCCTCTCGGGGGGAGCGACCTACCTGGCCGCCTGGACAACCTCCGTGGCCGTAGCATTGGTGGCCCTGGCGCTACTTTCGCTGCCACGACGCATAATCCTCTCCGATGAGGAGTTGGAGCTACGCTGCCTTGTGGAGACCACCTACATCCGAATGAGCAGCATTGTGGATGTTGAGGTGGTGGAGGGTGGAGCACTCCGACATAAACTACCCCTGCTGGGCACTTGTGGCTTTGGCGGCTACTGCGGATTTTGGCTCGATTTGGCCTCGTGGAGAGTCTACAGATGCTACCTTACCACCAGAGAGGGCTGTGTGGCAATCCACACCTCCCACCGCCGCTACCTGGTAAGTTGTGCGGCGCCCGAACTGCTCCGTGGACAGATTCTGGCCACCAAGGCTCGCTGCTCGCGTGACGAGTAGCCGCAACCGTGGGGGGGAGAAAAACAAACAAGAGAGAACCTAAACTACCTAACTAAAAGAATAGAGTTGAGAGATTTATGATGGGAATACTGAAGGGCATAGCCGCGTGGTTGTACGGAATCGGAGTTGGGTTCCGCAACTGGCTCTATGATATGAATATTCTGCGCAGCCACCAGATGGACATCCCGACCATCTGTGTCGGCAACCTTGCTGTGGGAGGCACAGGCAAGACTCCCGTTGTGGAGTTCCTTGTGCGCAACCTCTCGCGTGAGTACTGTGTGGCGGTCCTCTCCAGGGGCTACCGCCGCCGCACCAAGGGCTACATCGAGGTCCAGGTGGGCGACTCCTATCGCAAGGTGGGCGACGAGCCCAAGCAGATAAAGCGCAAATTCCCCGAGGCCGTAGTGGTTGTCTGCGAAAATAGGATTGAGGGTGTGCGCCGCATCAAGGAGGAGCACCCCGAGGTGGGGCTGGTCATTATGGATGACGGCTTCCAGCACCGCAGCCTCTCACCTTCGGTGAGTATGCTCCTGTCGGACTACTCGCTTCCCCCCTATCACAACAAAATGTTGCCCGCAGGCACACTGCGCGACAGCCCCTCGCAACTCTACCGTGCCTCGGTGTTGATCATCACCAAGACCCCCAAGAACCTCTCGCCCCTGGATCGCGAACTTGCGCGCAAGGAACTCAACCCCTCGCCATACCAGAGCGTATTCTATACGGACATCAAGCAGTGTGAGCCCACCCCCATCTTCTCCGATGTGGCCCCCGCCAGGATTCCCGAGGGTTGTAAGGTCATCGCCTTTGCGGGCATAGCCAACCCCGACAGGTTCTTCGACTCGCTCTCGCAGCGCTATACCGTGGTCGATAAGATTGTCTTCGGCGACCATCACAACTACAAAGTGAGGGATATAAGAAAAATTATGGAGTCGCTGGAGCTCTACGGCAAAAATGTTGTTGTGGTAACCACCGAGAAGGATGGAGTGAAACTCACCTCGAGAAAATATATCCCCGAGAGGTTGCAGAGGCGACTGTTTGTGTTGCCCATCGAGATAAACTTCCGCGATGGCGACTCCGACAAACTCATTCAGAAGATTAAGAACGAACTTAAAGATAAAAAGATATGATAGAGAAGATTAAAAACACAGCCTCATTTATCAATGAGAAGGTGGCTTTCGAGCCCGAGGTGGGCATCATCCTCGGCACCGGCCTCGGCGGCCTGGTAAACCACATCGAGATTGCCCACTCGTTACCCTATAACGAGATCCCTAACTTCCCCATCTCGACCGTCGAGGGCCACGCAGGTAGGCTCATCTTCGGCACCCTGGGTGGCAAGAGGGTTGTTGCAATGCAGGGCAGGTTCCACTACTACGAGGGCTATGCTCCCGAGCAGGTGGTCTTCCCCGTTCGCGTGATGAAGATGCTCGGCATTAAGACACTGTTTGTGTCCAATGCGAGTGGCGGTATCAACTCGTCGTTCCGTGTGGGCGACCTGATGGTCATCACCGACCACATAAACCTCATCCCCAATGTGCTCATCGGCACCAACTGCCCCGAGCTCGGCCCCCGCTTCCCCGATATGAGCGAGCCCTATAGCAAGGCTCTCGAAGCGTTGGCAACGGAGGTGGCAGCCGAGAACGGCATCAAGCTCCAGTATGGCTGCTATGTGGGCACCACAGGCCCCACCTTTGAGACCCCCAAGGAGTATGGATACTTCAAGGCTATCGGTGGTGATGCCGTTGGTATGTCGACCACTCCCGAGGTCATTGCCGCAAGGCATATGGGTCTGCCCGTCTTCGGCATCTCCATTATCACCAACGCTGCCTTCAGCGGTCAGAAGTCGACCCACGAGGAGGTGCAGCAGGAGGGTGCTAAGGCCGAGAAGAGGATGACCTCGCTCATTATGGGTATGCTCAAAAGGATGTAGTACAACAATAATTCAACCAAACCGACAAACGAAGGATTATGATTAACAACATAAAAGCTGCGGCGGCCTATATCGCCGAGCGCACACACTTCACCCCCGAGGTGGGCATCATCCTCGGCACAGGCCTTGGTGGCCTGGTGGAGAAGATCGACATCGAGCACTCCATCCCCTACGGAGAGATTCCCCACTTCCCCACCTCGACAGTCGAGGGCCACAGCGGAAGGCTCATTATGGGCACGCTGGGCGGCAAGAAGGTGGTGGCTATGCAGGGTAGGTTCCACTACTACGAGGGTTACACCGCACAGCAGGTGGTCTTCCCCGTGCGTGTGATGAAATTCCTCGGCATTAAGACCCTCTTTGTGTCCAATGCTGCGGGCTCGATGAACTCCACCTTCCGTGTGGGCGATGTGATGGTCATCAACGATCACATAAACCTCATCCCCAACCCCCTTATCGGTCGCAACATCGACGAACTCGGCCCCCGCTTCCCTGCAATGAACGACGCCTATAACCCCGAGCTCATCGAGAAGGCAACGAAGATTGCCGAGAGGGAGGGTATCAAACTCCAGTATGGCTGCTATGTGGCTCTGACAGGCCCCACCTTCGAGACTCCCAAGGAGTATATGTGGGTGAAGCTGATTGGTGGCGACGCTGTGGGTATGTCCACAGCCCCCGAGGTTATTGCCGCACGCCATATGGACATCCCCGTCTTCGGCGTGTCGATCATCACCGACACTATGGAGAACACCTCCATCTCCCACGAGGAGGTGCAGGAGAACGGCAAGCTCGCCGAGAAGAATATGACCAAACTCTTCACCGAGCTGCTCAAAACCCTTTAAAACACACAGATCTTACACCTATTAAATAATAAGAAACACACTATGATTAACAAAGTTATATTGGTGGGCAATGTGGGTATGGACCCCGAGGTGCGCACCCTGGAGAGTGGCGTGAAGACCGCACGCGTTAGGCTTGCCACCTCCGAGCGATTCTACAACCGCGAAACACAGCAGGCCACCGAGCACACCGAGTGGCACACCATCACCCTCTGGCGCAACCTGGCCGATGTGGTGGATAGGTTCGTGAAGAAGGGCTCGCAGATCTATGTGGAGGGCCGCCTCCGCACCCGCGAGTGGACCGACCAGACGGGCAACAAACGCTACTCCACGGAGATTATGGCCGACGATATGAAACTCCTGGGCCGCCGCGAGGGTGGTGCAGCGCAGAGTGAGCCTTCGGCTCCCCAGAACTATGGTGCAGCGCAGACCTACACCCCTGCGCCCCAGCCTGCAGCAGCCCCTGCGGCTCCTGCCATCCAGCCCACAATGGAGGACTCGCTCGACGACCTGCCATTCTAGGTAATAGTCGAAGGTCTAAAGTCTAAAGTCTAAAAGATTTAAATTCTTAGCATCCTACAAATCACATTGAGCCTAAGGGGCAAGGGAGTCTATTATGGCTGGTAATAATACTTTGAAACGATGGGCAATAGCTACTCGTAAGAGCTCGGCCGTAGGTCAGTTAGTCGTTAGACCTTAGACTTTGGACAAAGAAAAACACGGGTATTAATTTTAATACCCGTGTTTTTTGTCTTTGTATATACCTTATATAATATAAAGGGTGTTCAGGAGGGGTAGAGTGGGGGCCCTACGGACTAAAACCTATAAACCGTGCCGAGCTGGAATACCGAGTTGCGGTTGTCGGGCACCGATATGTAGTAGTAGCCGTTCAGGGTGTTGGAGATGCCGTTGTGGGTCTGGGTGATGCCCAGCGTGTAACGAGCCTCAATGGAGAAATCTCCCATTCCATACTCCACAGCCGCCACGATGCCGAAGTCCATAGGGTGGAAGGAGCTGCTGTCGAGGTAGCCGTTGCCACTGATCATCTCGTCACCAAGCACCGAGGGAGCGGTATATTCGTAACTGCCGAGCAGGAAGAGTCCCACCTGTGCACCGGCCGAGAGGGTGAGGAGTTGGTCCGAGCCGAAGGGGAGGCAGTAGCGTGCCAAAACGGGGATGTTGAGGTAGTCGAAGGAGTATGTCATCGCTACATCATCGCCATTGGGCAGGCACTGTGCGCCCTGCTCGGCAAGGGTTGCGTCGATACCGACGGCCCAGTTGTCGCTAACCATATAGTCGGCCGTAACGCCCACATAGAAGCCCGCCAGAGGCAGGGTGTTCTCTATGCCCGCAAGCCACGACAGCGACACGCCATCCCTGAAGCCGAGGCTAAATCTCTGGGCCGAGGCGGGCAGCGATATGGTGGTAAGGAGCGTTAGTGCGGTGAGCAGAGTGAGTGTGCGAAGGTGTTTCATAGAGGTCTATATTGTTTTATTTCTATG
>JAGBYS010000052.1 GCA_017628675.1 Tidjanibacter sp. | reverse complement strand
TGCGCTCAAAGAGGTGGTCGTGCCAGAGAGTGTGGAGCAGATGGAGCGCAACGCCTTTTACTACTGCAAGGCTCTGGAGAAGGTGGCTCTGCCTGAAGGACTTACGGCTATAAGCAACGAAACATTCTACAACTGCGAGAGCCTCCAAAGCATCACTCTGCCCTCGGCTCTAAAGACCATCGGCAACTACGCCTTCCGTAATTGTGAGGCGTTGAAAGAGGTGGTCGTGAATGACGGATTGGAGCAGATTGGCGACTACGCATTTAAGAATTGTGGCTCGCTTACCGCGGTTACGATTCCCGCAACGGTCACCTCCATAGGGGCGTGGTCGTTTGAGGATTGCGCAAAACTCAAGGTGGTGTGGTGTGAGCCCATAGAGCCCCCTCTGCTCGGCATTGACGCCTTCGATTACAACGCCGAGGGGCGCAAAATCCTTGTGCCCGAGGAGAGCGTGGAGAGTTACAAAACGGCCAAAGTGTGGAGCGATTATGCGCTGAGCATCGAGGCGCAAAATGTTGAATAAATAATTAATAAACAAAGAGATATGAATAATTTTGTATTCCAAAACCTCACCAAACTAATCTTTGGTAAGGGGCAAATTGCAAAACTCTCTGAGGAGTTGCCCAAGGGCAAGAAAATTATGGTCACCTTTGGTGGCGGTAGCGTAAAAAACAACGGAGTCTACGACCAGGTAGTGGCCGCCCTTGAGGGCTTCGACTTCGTGGAGTTCTGGGGTATTGAGCCCAACCCCAAGGTGGAAACTTTGCGCAAGGCTGTGGAGCAGTGCAAGAGGGAGGGCGTGGAGTTTCTGCTTGCCGTGGGCGGTGGTAGCACCCTCGATGGCACGAAACTCATCGCTGCGGCTGCAAAGATTGAGGCCGATGCGTGGGAGCTGGTGTGCAACCCCAAACTATATGAGGGCACTCTCCCCTTCGCAAGCGTTATGACTCTGCCCGCCACGGGTAGCGAGATGAACCGTGGTGCGGTTATTTCCAACCTCGCAACAGGCGAGAAATACTCCTTCTACAACACCTATCCCGTATTCTCCATTCTCGACCCCGAGGCAACATTCTCGCTGCCTAAGTTCCAGATTGCCTGCGGCCTGGCCGATACCTTTGTGCACGTTATGGAGCAGTATCTCACCATCACCGATTGCTCGCCACTGATGGATCGTTGGGCAGAGGGCGTGGTGCAGACCATTGTTGAGGTGGCGCCCAAGGCTCTGGCGGAGCAGAAAGAGTACGACGCAATGGCCACCTTTATGCTCTCGGCGACGATGGGCCTGAATGGCTTTGTGGCTATGGGTGTGCCTCAGGACTGGGCAACACATATGATTGGCCACGAGATTACGGCCCTCACGGGCACTACCCACGGCCAGACACTCGTCATTGTTCTGCCCGGAGTGATGAACGCACTCAGGGAGCAGAAGGGTGGAAAAATCGTACAGTTTGGCGAGCGAGTTTGGGGTATTTCGGAGGGCTCCAAAGATGAGCGAATCGACAAAACCATCGAGGCCACCGAGCAGTTCTTTCGCTCACTCGGCCTTGCCACCCGCCTTTCGGAACTCTCTATTGGTGAGGATGTTGTGAGCGAGATTGTGAACCGCTTTAGTGAGCGCGGCACCCTCCTCGGTGAGAACAAAAACATCGACTATCGCCTGGTTGAAGAGATCCTCCGCCAGCGAATGTAAAATAGGAAAAAACGGACATCGAAAGGTGTCCGTTTTTTTTGCCCCTCGGCCAAAGGCGGTGGGGATAAATCGGGCGGTTTTTCTATCCTTTTCCAGGGTGCTCCAGGCGGAGCGTTTTTCTCTTTTTGCAAGGTGCCTATAAGCCCTCCATATTGGCCCTACAGATGGCGTTTTCTGCGGCTCGGTGGGGTGGGGGCTGTTTACATTTATCAACTCTTTGGGCAGCAATATGTAACACCTTCCCTGTTCGGGTTTGCCCACCCCGCTATCGGG
>JAGBYS010000051.1 GCA_017628675.1 Tidjanibacter sp. | reverse complement strand
GTGCCCATAGGGTGGGAGAGGTCTGTTGTGCTGCAGCAGAGAATGGGAGAAAGAGTTCCATAAGCCCCATAAGTCCCATTGTCCCTATAACCCTTGCAACCCCTGCGACCCAGATTACCCCTGCAACCCCTGCCACCCATTAGTCCAGTCGTCGGCCGACAAAAGAAAAGCGCCACCCTGCGAAAGGATGGCGCTTTTGCTTATTGAACGGTATGGATTACTCCTGTTTGAGAGCAGCCTGAGCAGCAGCCAGACGAGCGATGGGCACGCGGAAGGGCGAGCAGCTCACATAGTCCAGACCTGCCGAGTGGCAGAACTCAACGCTCGAAGGCTCACCACCGTGCTCACCGCAGATACCACACTTGAGGTTGTTGCGGGTGGTACGGCCCTTGGTTACGCCCTCGCGTACGAGGCGACCTACACCGTTGCGATCCAGAATCTTGAAGGGGTCAGCCTTCAGGATGTTCTTCTCGAGGTAGATGGGCAGGAACTTGCCGATATCGTCACGCGAGAAGCCCAGGGTCATCTGGGTAAGGTCGTTGGTACCGAACGAGAAGAACTCAGCAACCTCTGCAATCTGGTCTGCAGTAACGGCAGCACGGGGAATCTCAATCATAGTACCTACCATATAGTCGATCTTGTCGTTGCGCTCTGCGAAGATCTCGCCAGCAACGCGGTCGATGATGTTCTTCTGGTAGCGGAGCTCTTTGTGGTTGCCAACCAGGGGAACCATAATCTCCACTTTCACGGGCACGCCTTTCTCCCTTACATTCATAGCAGCCTCGAGGATTGCGCGGGTCTGCATCTCGGTGATCTCGGGATAGGTGTTACCCAGACGGCAACCACGGTGGCCGAGCATGGGGTTAACCTCTGCCAGAGCCTCTACCTTAGCTGCAATCTTCTCAACGCTCACGCCGATAACCTGAGCGAGCTCCTGCTGCTCTTTCTCGGTGTGGGGTGCGAACTCGTGCAAGGGGGGATCCAAAAGACGAACGGTCACGGGCAGACCCTGCATAGCCTCGAAGATACCCTCGAAGTCCTCACGCTGCATAGGCAGCAGTTTGGCCAGAGCTACGCGACGACCAGCCTCGTCGTCAGCCAAGATCATCTCGCGAACGGCCAAGATACGGTCGCCCTCGAAGAACATATGCTCGGTACGGCAAAGACCGATACCCTGTGCGCCGAAGCTAACAGCCTGCTTAGCGTCGCGGGGCGAGTCGGCGTTGGTGCGTACTTTCAGGCGTGCATACTTGGTGGTAAGATCCATCAGTTTGCCGAAGTCACCGCTGAGCTCAGCCTCTTTGGTTGCAACCTGACCGAGGTAAACCTCACCGGTCGAACCGTTGAGCGAGATCCAGTCGAACTCGTTGATAACCAGACCGTCGATCTCGATGGTGCGGGTCTTGTAGTCGATCTTCAGCTCACCAGCACCCGAAACGCAGCATTTACCCATACCACGAGCCACAACGGCTGCGTGCGAGGTCATACCACCGCGTGCGGTCAGGATACCTGCAGCGTCCAACATACCCTTCAGATCCTCGGGCGAGGTCTCGATACGAACCAAGATAGCCTTAACGCCGTGCTCGTTCAGATACTTCTCTGCATCCTCTGCGAAGAACACAACGGGACCGGTAGCAGCACCGGGGCTGGCGGGCAGACCCTTGGTGATAACCTTAGCGGTCTTGATGGCCTGTTTGTCAAATACGGGGTGGAGGAGCTCATCGAGTTTCTCGGGCTCCTGACGGAGGATGGCGGTCTGCTCAGTGATAAGACCCTCCTCGAGCATATCCATAGCGATCTTCACCATAGCGGCGCCGGTACGCTTACCGTTACGGGTCTGGAGCATCCAGAGTTTGCCGTCCTGGATGGTGAACTCCATATCCTGCATATCGGTGAAGTATTTCTCCAGGTGGTCTTTGATGTCGCAGAGCTCCTTGTATACCTCGGGCATAACCTCCTCGAGCGAGGGGAACTGCTCGGCACGGGTAGCCTCGTCGATGTTCTGAGCCTTAGCCCAACGGCGCGAACCCTCAAGGGTAATCTGCTGGGGAGTGCGGATACCTGCTACAACATCCTCACCCTGTGCGTTGATGAGGTACTCACCGTTGAAGAGGTTCTCACCGGTAGCAGCGTCACGCGAGAAGCAAACACCGGTAGCCGAGTTGTCACCCATATTACCGAATACCATTGCCATAACGCTAACTGCGGTACCCCACTCCTGAGGAATGTTGTTGAGTTTGCGGTAGAGGATAGCCCTCTCGTTCATCCAGCTGCGGAATACTGCGCAGATAGCGCCCCAGAGCTGCTCCCAGGGATCAACGGGGAAGTCTTTGCCGGTCTGCTCCTTAACTGCTTTTTTGAAGCGGATAACGAGCTCTTTGAAATCCTCGGCGGTGAGCTCGGCGTCGTTCTTCACGCCTTTCTCCTCTTTAACTTCCTCAATGATTGCCTCGAAGGGGTCGATGTCCTCTTTCGAGGTGGGCTTCATCTCGAGAACTACATCGCCGTACATCTGTACGAAACGGCGGTAGGAGTCCCAAGCGAAACGAGCGTTGCCCGAGCGAGCAGCCACAGCCTCAACAGCTGCGTCGTTCATACCGAGGTTAAGAATGGTATCCATCATACCGGGCATCGAAGCTCTTGCACCCGAACGAACGGAGAGCAGAAGGGGCGAAACCTCGCCACCGAACTTCATACCGGTCGACTCTTCGATCATCTTGATAGCTGCCTCTACCTCTGCTTTGATAAGCTCGATAACTTTAGCCTCACCCTCTTTGTAGTACTCGGTACATACATCGGTGGTGATGGTAAATCCGGGAGGCACGGGCATACCCAGCAGGTTCATCTCTGCGAGGTTGGCACCTTTACCACCAAGCAACTCTCTCATCTTACCGTTACCCTCGGCTTTCCTGTCACCGAAGGTGTAAACTCTTTTTACGTTTGCCATAAGTAAATGTAAATTGTGTTAAAAATGTTTATGTGTGATTAGAATAAATTTCCTCTCGTTTGTGCCCTCTCGCGCGTTAATGCGCGCAATAAGCCTACAAATATATGATTTTTTCCTCAATTGCCAAAAAATCCCCTCCATTTAGCGATATTTTTCCTTCCGAGAGCTATGTTTCGAGGAGTGAATAGGCGAGTGAGGGTGGGGGAGAAATAGGTCGTTTTGGGCATAAAAATTGT
>JAGBYS010000050.1 GCA_017628675.1 Tidjanibacter sp. | reverse complement strand
TTGAAAGTTGAGAGTTGAAAAATGGCAAATGCTCTCTCTTAGAGTGACTAAAGGGGGAATAAATGGGGGCGTTTTAGGCTTATGAGTTAGTGGGGTTACAGGGGTTGCAGGGGTTACAGGGGTTGCAGGGGTTGCAGGGCTTACAAGCCCTTTCTGCCCTTTCTGCCCTTTTTGCCCTTTTTGCCCTTTCTGTCCTTTCTGTCCTCCCCTCCCCAGAAAAGAATAGTGCGATTTGAGGGGGGGGGGATTTTTTTGCGAAATGAGAAAGCGGCACCGCAGTTTGCTTATCGCAAATGAGGATGCCGCTTTAGAAATTTGGTGAAAAATTCACCCTCAAAGCGTGCTATTTCACACCGCCGCCGAGGGCATAATAGAGGTTCACGAATCCCTGAATCTCGGAGAACTTATCGGTAGACTGAGCAAGCTCGGCCTTGAGTAGATTTTGCTGGGCGGTGAGCACCTCGAGGTAGCTCGCCGAGCCGTACTTCATAAGGAGTTGGGTATTCCACACCGCATCCTCCAGCGCCTCAATCTGCGCCACATCGATTAGGTAGCGCTCGCGGGAGGCCTGAATCTTCTTCAAGGCATTGTTTACATCGGCACCCGCATTGAGCAGAGCCTGACGATATTGCAACAGCGCAGCCTCGTGCTGAGCCTCGGCCTGTTTTACTCGTGCTCTGGTAGCTCCTCGAGCGAAGATGGGTTGCACAATGCCGCCCACAACCTTGAAGATGAGCGCACCCGGATCGGTGATAATCGCACCCGAGCCATCGATCCATCCCGTCGAGCCCGTGAGGGTAATCGAGGGGTAGAAGGCAGCCTTAGCCTCGCCCACAGCGAAGAACCTTGTGGCCAGAGTTGCCTCGGCCTGAAGGATGTCGGGGCGCTGCGACACGAGCTCCATAGGCACGCCGATGGAGTACTCCTCGGGGAACTTCTGGTCGGCCAAAATGCCACGCTTAATCTCGAAAGGAAGCACACCCATAAGGGTTGCAAAGGCCTCCTCCTGCTCCACAATCTGCTGTTCGAGGGTGTGGATGGAGCCCTCCACGCCAAGTTTATTTGCTTTGGCCTGCTGTACGGCGGCCTCGGTGGCCTTACCTGCACTCTTCAGGGCCGAGAGGGTACGGATGTTCTCCTCCCAGGTGTCGCGCGTATCCTGGCTCGTTTTGAGTTGCTCATCGAGCATCAGCAGAGTAAAGTAACTATTGGCGATAGTCGCAATCAGGCGGCTCTGCACGGCCTGCTCGGCAAGCCTGCTCTGCTCCACAGCCACCTGCGCTTTGCGCTCGGCATTTCGCTTGGCACCAAAGAAATCCAGATCCCACGAGGCGGTGGGCACAAGGCTATAGCCGAGCGTACTCTCCTGACCGCCACCCACACTCAGTGTGGTCTGCAGCGAAGCATTCACCGAGGGCAAAAAGGCCAGGCGTGCAGCCTCCAGGCTCGCCTCGGCTTGCTGGATGTTAAGGCGTGCCAGGCGCATATCGATGTTATACTCCAGGCCACGCTTGATGTAGTTTTGCAGGAGTGTGTCGGCGAAGAACTCGCGCCACGAGATGCTGGCAAGTCGTGTGTGGGTCGTATCGCCCTCGTAGAGCACATCCAGGTTGCTCACATTGGGGCGCTCAAAGTTGGAGTAGAGTCCACAGCCCACAAGCGTGAACATCAGTGCGATTATGGTTATATACTTCTTCATCTGTCTACAAATATCACTTTTCTACTCGGTTTCGACAATCTCTTTCTTATACTTATTGGGGTTGAGCTTCTCCTCGATGTATTGGAAAATCACAAAGAGGGTTGGCACGATGAACAGCAGTGCAATGGTACCGATGAGCATACCGCCCACAGTACCCACACCGATGGAGATGTTACCATTGGCACCCACACCCGTTGCGAACATCATTGGGAGCATACCGAAAATCATCGTCAAAGAGGTCATCAGAATTGCCCTCAAACGAGCCTTGGCAGCCGAGAGTGCCGCACCCACAATCGAGGCACCTGCCCTGCGACGCTCCGAGGCGTACTCCGTGAGCAGGATGGCCG
>JAGBYS010000049.1 GCA_017628675.1 Tidjanibacter sp. | reverse complement strand
ACAACCTCACAAAGGAGGGTTTCGAAGTCCATACAGCCGCCAATGGAGTGCAGGCTCTGGAGAAGGCCGCCGAGGTGACACCTCACCTCATTCTGCTCGATGTGATGATGCCCGAGATGGATGGTATGGAGACCTGCAAAAGGCTCAAACAGTTGCCCTCGCTTTCGCGCACCATAATCGTATTTCTCTCTGCACGAGGCGAAGACGAGTCGCAACTCAAAGGATTTGACTTGGGTGCCGACGACTACATAACCAAGCCCATACACCCCAAATTGCTCGTAAGCCGCCTGAAGGCCATCCTCAAGCGAGGTGAGGGCTCGGCAACAGACGAGGCGGAGGATTCGACCACCGAGGGCGCGACCTCTACCGACACAATTTCGATCGACAGGGAGCGTTATATTGTTGTAAAAAACGGCAAAGAGCTCATACTTCCCCGCAAGGAGTTTCAGCTCCTGGCACTGCTCTACTCCAAGCCCCACAAGGTGTTCTCCAGGGAGGAGATTTATGCCACCATCTGGGGCAGTGAGGTGATTGTGGGCGACAGGACTATCGATGTCCACATCCGTAAGTTGCGCACCAAGATTGGCGAGGAGCACATCGTCACAATCAAGGGCGTGGGCTACAAGTACAAATAGCGAAACAATTAACCAAAAGAAATAAAAACACTAAAATTAGAAAAGATGGTAATTCTTGTTCTTAACTGCGGTAGCAGCTCGATTAAATATCAGGTAATCGAGATGGAAGAGAAGGGCAACAGCCTTTTGGCAAAGGGTCTTGTGGAGCGTATCGGCATTGACAACGGCGTGCTGACACACAAGCCCACAGGCAAAGAGCCCGTCAAAACCGTAACCAACATCCCTGACCACACCGTGGGTATTGACCTTATCATCAAAGCAATCACCGACCCCGCAAGTGGCGTCATCGCCTCGCTCGAGGAGCTCGACGCAGTGGGTCATCGCGTAGTGCACGGTGGCGAGCAGTTCAAACAGAGCGCACTCATCGATGATGCCGTAATGCAGATGGTGGAGGGTTGCGTGGATCTGGCTCCCCTGCACATCCCCGCCAACCTCAAGGGTATCTATGCCATTAACGAGCTTCTGCCCGGCATCCCTCAGGTTGCAAACTTCGATACCGCATTCCACCAGACTATGCCCGCAAAGGCATTCCTCTATGGTATTCCTCGCCGCTACTATGACGAGTACCGCGTAAGGGCCTACGGCTTCCACGGCACCAGCCACCGCTTCGTAGCCGAGGAGGCTGCCAAGCTAGCAGGCCTGGATTTTGCCACCTCGAAGATTGTCACCTGCCACATCGGCAATGGTGGCTCCGTGACCGCTGTGCTGAACGGCAAGAGCGTGGACACCTCTATGGGTCTAACTCCCGTGGATGGTCTGATGATGGGTACCCGCTGCGGCTCGATTGACCCCGGCGTGCTCAACTTCATCCACCAGAAAGAGGGTAAGTCGATGGAGGAGATCTGGAACCTTATCAACAAAGAGTCGGGCATCTATGGTCTCTCGGGTGGTCTTTCGTCGGATATGCGTGACATCAAAGCCGCAGCAGACGCTGGTAACGAGGTGGTTGCTGAGGCTCAGGAGGCATACTTCTATCGCGTACGCAAACTCGTTGGTTCCTATGCAGCTGCTATGGGCGGCCTCGACCTGGTTGTCTTCACCGGCGGCGTGGGCGAGAACGGCCCCGAGATGAGGGAGTATGTATGTAAGGATATGGAGTTTATGGGTATCAAGTTCGACTCGGCTGCCAACGACGGCGTCAAGGGCCAGGACAAGATTCTCTCGACTCCCGATTCGAGGGTAAAAGTAGTTGTCATTGGCACAAACGAGGAGCTCGTGATTGCCACCGACACCTTCAACATCGTAAGTAAACTCGGCCAATAATTCTAATAACAAACAAATAAACACACTCTAAAGACTATGATTAAACATTTGGATGACATTGTTGCAGCAGCGGTTGCTCGCGGCAAAAAGAAAATGATTGTTGCCTACGGTCAGGACACCCACTCGATTGGCGCTACCGACATGGCTATCAAGGCAGGCTTGGCAGAGGTTACCCTCGTTGGTGACCCCGAGGAGATCAAGAAGTCGTGCGAGGCCGAGGGCGTAGATATGAGCCAGTACCACATCATCCCCGAGAGCGAGGATGTGAAGGCTGTGGAGATTGCCGTGAAGGCTGTTCACAATGGCGAGTATGATGTGCTGATGAAGGGCGTTGTTCCCACCGACAAATATATGCGCGGCATTCTCAACAAAGAGTGGGGTCTGCTTCCCGCAGGTACCACCCTCAGCCACGTGACCGTTCTGGAGGTTCCCGCATACCACAAACTGCTCGTAGTGAGCGATGTGGCAGTTCTCCCCTGCCCCAGCCTCGACCAGAAGAAGCAGATTGCAAAGTACCTCATCGAGATTGCAAACAACCTCGGTATCGAGATGCCTAAGGTAGCCCTCTTGGCACCCAGCGAGCAGCTCCTGCCCAAGGTTGTAAGCTCGGTAGAGGCTGCATCTCTTTCGGAGATGGGTCAGAATGGCGAGCTCGGTAAGGCTCTCTTCCAGGGTCCCTTGGCACTCGACGTGGCTATCGACGAGGAGAGCGTGAAGATCAAGAAGCTCACCGGCCCCGTTGCTGGCGACGCAGACTGCCTCTTGTTCCCCAACCTCGAGAGTGGCAACATCTTCTTCAAGGCTTGCTCGAAGTTCGCAGGTGCAGAGCTCGCAGCTATGGTAGCCGGTCCTTCGGCTCCTTGCGTTCTCACCTCGCGTGGTGACTCGACCAAGACCAAGCTCTACTCGATTGCACTTGCTTGCCTCTCGGCAAAATAGAACAAACCTACAAACTACTATAAAAACTTATGGAAAAAGCATTTAAGATTCTGACGATCAACCCCGGTTCGACCTCCACTAAGGTTGCCGTTTTCGAGAACGACAAGGAGCTCTTTTCGACCACCTTGCGCCACTCGAGCGAGGAGATTGGTCGCTATAAAACCATTCTCGATCAGCTTGACTTCCGCCGCGATGTGATTCTCGACGCAATCAAGCAGTCGGGCCTGGAGCTCACCGAGCTCGATGCAGTTATCGGCCGTGGCGGTCTTCTGAAACCCATCCCCAGCGGCACCTATGAGGTGAACGCACAGATGATTGAGGACATCAAGGAGAGGCCCGCAGGTCAGCACGCATCGAACCTTGGCGCACTTCTGGCTGCCGAGATCGCAAAACTCGCAGGCGTAGGTGCATACATTGCCGACCCCGTTGTTGTTGACGAGCTGCAGGATGTGGCACGCCTTACCGGTCTGCCCGAGCTGGAGCGCCAGTCCATCTTCCACGCCCTGAACCAGAAGGCCGTAGCTCGCGTATATGCCGACAAGATTGGTCAGCCCTACGAGGAGCTCAACCTGGTGGTTGCACATATGGGTGGTGGTATCTCGATTGGTGCCCACCGCAAAGGTCTTGTTGTGGATGTCAACAACGCTCTCGACGGCGAGGGTCCCTTCTCGCCCGAGCGTGCAGGTACTATGCCCGCACTCGCATTTGCAAAGATGTGTATGAGCGGCAAGTACACCCTGGCAGAGATTGCCAAGATGATCAATGGTAAAGGTGGCGTTGTGGCACACCTGAACACCAACGATATGCGCGAGGTGGAGAACCGCTACAACGCTGGCGACAAGGAGGCTATCCTGGTAGCTAACGCTATGGCATATGGTGTTGGTAAGTTCATCGGCCAGATGATTGCCGTACTCAAAGGCCAGGTTGATGCTGTCATCCTCACCGGTGGTATCGCCTACGACAAGAATGTTGTTGGCTACATCAAGAAGATGATTGAGCCTATGGCCAAAGTGGTTGTGATGCCCGGCGAGAATGAGCTCGAGGCACTCGCAATGAACGCCCAGAGGGTTCTCGAAGGCAAACTCACCCCCAAGGTATACGAGTAGCCCACGAAAACTCCATAAAGAATAAGGGACTGCCCAAAAGCAGTCCCTTATTCTTTATCACTAAATATGCTTACCTCTTGCGCCTTGGGAGGTAGCCAAGCAAAATCTCCTTGAGTTCTCGCCAAGCCTCCAGGTGGAGGAGTTCCGAGAGAAGTGCATAGAATCCTGCGCCGAGTAGAATCTTTGCCACAAAGACAATCCACAAAGGAATAGCAAGTGCCTCTCCGGCTACCCCTAAACCCCATATAAAGGCCATCATAAGTGCAGTAACAACAAGGTAAGGCAGCGCATCCTTCGCCCTCCCCCGGAGGGTCCACCCTCCGACATAACGCTTTGCGGTAAGGCAGTT
>JAGBYS010000048.1 GCA_017628675.1 Tidjanibacter sp. | reverse complement strand
ATACGACTAATGAGATTAATCTTGTCGAGATGGCAGGTGAGGACTTTGCTTTCAAATTAGCAGATAACCCCGACTCCAAAGTTGCTTTGGGAGATATGGGTGAAGGTGTTCCCGAACTACTTAGCAACACAAACCGCAAGTCGTTTTTCCTTATTGTAGACCCTACTACTACAACAGTAAGGATTTCTCGAAATATTAAGGTGTTGGATGAAAATGGAAACTTTGTGGGTTACCGTACTCAGGAAGGTGTTGTAAGTCAACCTATTACCCTTGCTAAAATGGTTGATATTTTGAGTGATCCAGAGAATGAGGAGATTATGAAGCGAGTGGATGCACTCCATATCATCGTTACCAAAGCCGACGAATTTGGCGACAACCGCCCCGATCGTCTCAATGGCGCTTTCAGCACCTTTATGGCAACATATGGTCATATCGTAATGCCTTTGGTTGAGTTGTGTAAGAAATACGACATCAATCAGGCAACCGGTGGCGTACCTATGGTTTACGCATTCAGCCTTGGTAAGTTCTATGTGGGTGGTATCTATGAGTACGATCCATCAGATGCCAATATGTTGGTTAAAGTTATGCAGGCCAATTCCGTGGCTACCAAGAAGGAAAACCTGTGGAATAAGATTCAGAAATTTATGAACAAACCTATAATCTAAGACTCTATGGCAAAGATATCTTTAGCGGTTGGTGGAGTAATATTCAGCGGCGGGGGATACAAAACTCACTACACAGTGAATATGCCCCCCTATGTGGTAGAAGATAGCACAAAAGCAAATTTAGGTGGAGCAACCCACTACTACGAGGTAGCCATCAAAGAAAAGGGGGTTCAATATACAATTGTACATCCAGATGTGAAGGCTTCTGATGCTGCTCGTAAGGGCGCTGCGCTCAAAATATCCATAATAATCCCCAAGGGCTATCGCATCGCAGGAGGCGTAAACCCCTATGATGTTCTCAAGGAGATTAACGACCTATTCTGGTCGGTGAACATCAACGCAGATGAGCGTCGCTTCAAGGCAGATAAGGCTCCTGAGGGACTTTTCGGTGAGAGACTCGACAAGTATGTACTTGAGGAGTATCACGGCGCCTATAGGGAGATGAAAGGCTTGGGTTATGCCCTCACAATTCAGCCCGAGGAGGCCGTTAGGGAGATTTTTAAGGATGTTCATTACCGAGAGTTTGCTCCATTCAAAGAGATCGTAATTGCCCAGGCTGGTAGTGCTGAAAATATGCTTATGACCTTGCCGGTTCCTCGCCAAATAACTATCGGTGTGAAAATTAACCACACCAAACGCCTGGAATTGAGAGGTGATGACCTCAACAAAATAATCAAGATAGATGCTCTGAAAGCTCTTGGTCTTCCCTCCGACTGCTATGAGCCTTTGGAGCTCCGCTTCTGTGTGGCCGAGATATTCAAAGGCACAAAGTATGAGTTTGTGGAGTTCGACGCCACAGAGGAGACTATTGTGTGCCGACCCGAGGCCAAAGAGAAGACACAGATTGTGAAGTTGGAGGTCTATGGTTCGCGCAACGAGGCCATTCCCGATGGCATCCTTCGCATCAGTAGCGATGGCAAGGTGCTTCCCATCACCAATGGTTGTGTGACACTCCGAGCCAAACAGATACTTAACTCCACCCTCGTCGTAAGCAGTACCGACCCATGCTTCACGGTGGATAGGTACGAGATTAAGGGTAATGTTATGTCCGTTATTGTGCGCCACAACCCCAGGCCAGCATATTCGAGCCTTGGAGGTGCAAACTCTGCCAACCTCCCACCTATGCTGGAGGTAAAGATTGACAACCTTCGAGATGTTGATAAACATAGGCGTATATTTGAACTCTATTTTGAGTGCGATGACGAGTTGCGTGCCCACAGAAATATCGATATGAAGGGTCGCTATAAAGTGCCCGTTCCCTCACACTGGCTAGGTAAAAATGTGGCAGTTTATGGCCAGAATAGTCACTACGAATTATTCCTGGATCTCGACAAAATTCACATCTCGCCCGGTATTAACAATGCATATGTGACGGCTTTCAAGCGCCCCTTCTTCCAGATTTACAAGAAGGCACTTGTTATTATACTCATCATTCTGGCTGTTGTCGGCGTAGCCTCGGCTGTATTGTTCTTGTGGAAGGATAAAAACGGTTTCGGTATACTTGATAGGGAGGCAAAGATTGCGTATAATGATGTCTTGGCGTTCAGGGGCTGGGATACACCAGATCCCTCCTTCGAAGATATTAGAGATGCAGGTTTGCAAATCGACGAACTCACAGGCCACTCCAGCTCCATTGACCGGGTTATTGGTGAGGGCAGTACGGAAGAAATTATCCGTCCCAAGAAGGATACCGTGGATGCCTACAACAAGGTGGTCAAGTTATTCCCTAGCACCAAAATGGATAAGAATAACCAGGGAGAGATCAAAAAAAAGATCGAAGAAATTGAAAAGTTCACCGAGTCGGCTCCTTTCAAGCTACTTTCATCGAAGCATCAGGAAATTTTGAAAAAGTGTTGCAGAAATAAAAATTGCTTGGGCTACACGCTTGCTACATCAGTTGTTGACGACTTTGACGACTTGAATAACGAGAAGCAGGATAGTTCAGT
>JAGBYS010000009.1 GCA_017628675.1 Tidjanibacter sp. | reverse complement strand
TCCTTATCGGTTTCTCTGCGCTAAGGCAGAGTGTCGTTTGTGCTATTTAGCGATTGCTGCTTTGATGTTAGCCTCAAACTGCTCTTTCGAGATAATCTTGAAGGGCTCGCTCTTCACGGGAGCAACCTGGGCAGGAGCCTGGAGGTTACCGTCGCGTGCAAAAGCAATCTCCCACAGACCCTCGAAGAAGCCGAGACCCTGGGTCATAGCCTCATCAGCGTATGCATACTCACCAACGAACAGGTCTACCAGGTCGGGGAATACCAGAGTCGAGTAGTCGTCTGCATACTGAGCAACAAACTTGGTCATCGAAGGCTGTACCAACTGACCCTCGCTGTTAACGCCGTAAACAACCTGCTGTACATAGTAGCCCGAAATAGAACCAAGATAGATGTTGTGAGCCAGAGTTACCTCAGCGCTTACGGGGTTGAACGAGAAGAACAGAGGCACAGGATAGAGGTCGGTCCTTACATCGAAACCAACCCTATCGGCATTCCAACCGAAGGTAGCCTTGTAGGGCGAAGGAGCACCCGAACCAAGGGGCGAACCACCGTGGTAGATGTACCAGTCACCGCAGAGCATATCCTGAGGACCTTTCTCGATGCGGATAACGCACTCGTTAACAGCACCGATGGTGGTAGTTGCGCTCTCGATGGCGAGCTTGAACTCCATTACATCGGGCTCGGTGTTGAGAATCTGGATCTCAAGACCAACCTTCTTCACCCATTTGCCGAGCTCAGCATCGAAATACTTCTCGGGCTCTTTCTTGTCGTAGTAATCCGAGTAAGCGGGGAAGTTAACGGTGTATTTGAGAGCATCAGCATCGAGTGCGGTGATCATATAGTCACCCTCGAGGCCATCAATATTAGCCTTACCGTGAACAGCGTCTGCCGAGGGAGTGTAGTCCTCAACAACAACCAATTTGGCCTGCACGCTGCCACCATTCATATCAGCCTCATTGTCAGCAGTGATGATCATAGGCAAGTAGAAGGTGCCCACACCGAAGCTGGTCTTATAGACTGCGTCAGCGAACTCTACTGTAGTTTTGCCTGCATCTTGCTGCTCACAAGAGCTAAGGGTCGCACCAAACAAAAGGGCGATTGCAAGATATTTAATGAATTTCATACTTTTCTCTTTTTTTAGTTATCTACACAATCCTTCTATTAGTACAAGGGATTCTGCTGACCCTTGATCTGGGGGTTAGCGTCGATCTCGGTCTTAGGAATAGGCCAGATGCAACGCGAATCGGTAATCTGCTTGGTCAGACCATCGTAGTTGTCACCGGGTTTGGTCATCTCCGAATCCTGCGACTCACCACGAACGATAGCGTCAGACCAACGCTTCATATTGATCATACGGAAGCCCTCACCTACGAACTCGCGGCTCCACTCCTCCTTAACAGCCTTCATAGCATCGGTAGCTGCGGGAAGATCGGTGTAGTCTGCGATACGGGTACGACGCAAGTCGTTCAGATACTTCAGAGCGGTGGTGGGGTTGCCAAGCTGTGCGGCAGCCTCAGCAGCGATCAGGTACTGCTCAGCCAGACGGAAGGCCTTACCTGCACTGCGGTAGTTGAGCTGTGCGCCACTACGCAGTTCGGGGTTACCTGCCCATTTCCAGAACAGAGTCAGAGGACGAGTACCTACACCCTCAACAGTAACATCGCGTACCTGGAAGTATGCACCGTAACGGAGGTCTTTAGCCTTCTCGTCAGCAGTTGCGCCATAGAGATCCAAAAGGGTCTTGCTGGGGATGTACTGGGGGTTGGGGGTCGAACCATCACCCTTCTCGTTGTCGTAGATGAAGTAGTTACCGGTCGAGGTGGGAGGATCAAGCAGACTTACAGCGGGAACAAAGATGTTCTCGTTGGAGGTGTCGCTAAACCACATAGCCTGCATCTCAGCCTCGTTCTGTACCAACTGGTAGGTACCCTTGTTGATGAGCTGCTGAGCGATAGTACCGGCGTTCTCGTAGTCCTTCATATTAAGATATACGCGTGCGCGCATAGCGTTCACAGCATCAGCGGTCCAGTAGTTGGCATTGCGGCTACCCTCGCGAGTAATTGCGGATGCCTTCTCCAGGTCGGCGAGAATCTGAGCGTAGGTCTCCTCGAGGGTGTTACGGCCAGGATACTTCGACGAGTCGGAGGTGGGAGCATACTCAAGCTGCAGGGGAAGACCCAGAGTGTTGGCTGCGGTTGCGGGGTCGTAAGCAAGGCAATACTTGGTTACCAGATCCCAGTAAGCGATAGCACGGGTCATATGAGCCTCAGCGATGTACTGCTCAAGGAGCTTTTTATCATCGTCCTCGAGGTCCTCATTGGTCTCAAGAAGTCTGGTGTAGGAGTCGATGATGTAGTTTACGCTACCGATGATCGAGTAGTCTGAATACCAGAGAGCCTCAACATCGCTATCGTTGGTCTGCATAATCCAAGCGTAGAACAGACCATAGTAGTTACCAAAGTTCACAGTGGCGTTGAACATACCACCACGAATCTCCTCTACATCCCAACGGAAACCGCCAAAGAAGCCCTTGGTGGGAGTGTAGATAGAAACGCTCATATTGATTGCATCGTCAATATTCTGGACATACTGATCCTCGGGAATACCGGTGTAGGGGTATTTCTCCATATTGCACGACACAAACAGAGTAGCGAGTGCGCTAAGCGCAACGAAAATTATCTTTTTCATAGTCATATCCGTTTTTTAAGAGGTTAGAACGAGAACTCAACGCCGAGGGTGTACTGACGGGTGCCGGGGTAAGTACCCTGCGAACCGTTATTGAAGAACTCGGGGTCAAAACCACGATAACCGGTGAGAGTAAAGAGGTTACGACCAATTGCATATACCCTTGCGCCCTGGATGAATGCACCATTGCCAAAGAGGCTGCCGGGGATGTTGTAAGAGATAGTGAGGTTCTTCAGACGCAAGAACGCTGCATTCGAGTAAGCAGTGTCGTCGAACTGGAAGGTAGTACCTGCCTTAGGAATGTCGGTGATATCACCGGGCTCCTGCCACAGATCCAACAGACGACGCTCGTAGCGTGCGCCACCAAGCGAACCGTTCAAGTTCGAGGTGTAGAACATCTCATTGAGCCACATCCAGCGATCACCTACCCACGAGAAGTCGGCGCTCACCTGGAGGTTGCCAATCATAAGGTTGGTACCAAAACCACCCGACCAGTCGGCGATGTAGCTCTTACCATACCAGTGATTGAAGCTATCGGACCACTGTTTGGTCTTGTTGCCATCCATATCGTACCACATAGGGTTACCATCACGAGGATCAACACCTGCGAAGATACCGCCGGTGAACTCACCCATCGAGTGACCTACTGCATAACGCAGACCGGTTGCACCGTCTACATAGTCCTCAGTGTCACCATAGAGGGCAAGGATCTTATTCTTGTTGTAAGCAACGTTGCCGTAAACAGTCCAAAGAACATTCTGAGTCTGAACCAGGTCATAGCTCATCTGGAGCTCGAAACCGCGGTTGCGCATCTCGCCCACGTTACCCATACCCGACGAGAAACCGGTGGTTGCCGAGTAAGGAATCTCCATAAGCATATCGGTAGTCAGACGGTTGTACAGATCCAACTCAACGCTCATACGGTTGAACAGACGAGTCGAGATACCGAAGTTCAGAGTCTTCAGAGTCTCCCAGGTCAGACCGGGGTTCGAAGGAGTTGCGATACCGGTACCGGTCACGCCGTTATACTCGGGACCCGAACCTACAAGACCAAGAGCTGCGTAGGAGCTCAGAGCGGTACGGTTACCAGTGGTACCGTAGCTCAGCTTCACGCGGAGGTCGTTAACGAAGTCGTAAGCAAGCATAAACTCCTCGCTCTTAACATTCCACATACCACCCAAGCTCCAGAAGGTACCCCAACGAACATCGGCACCGAACATCGAACCACCATCACGACGGATCGAAGCGTC
Source organism: Tidjanibacter sp. (assembly GCA_017628675.1). Taxonomy (GTDB): domain Bacteria; phylum Bacteroidota; class Bacteroidia; order Bacteroidales; family Rikenellaceae; genus Tidjanibacter. The sequence goes on along the minus strand of JAGBYS010000009.1, from coordinate 5,234 downwards.
CACGTGGTACTTGCCGTCGTAGTTGTACGATGCACGAGCAAATACGGAGTTGATAACCTCGTCAACATCCGAGTGGCTCGTCAGAGCGAAAGTATCCGAAGCACCTGCAGTCATCATAGTCAGACGATCGTCGGTAAGACCCGAAATCTGAGCACCGAAGCCCTCGCTATTTGCAACCTGAGCCTCCTGACCTGCCAGCAGAACTACATTGTGAACATCGTCGATCGAGAATTTATACTCGGCGGTGTTGGTCGAAGTGAGCTGGTAGTAACGGCTGTAGGACTCTGCCCTCTGACCGTTTGCTACTGCACCGTCGAACGAAGGCATACGCCAAGCGCTGCTGCGACCAATCGAACCATCCACTGCCTGAACAGCCTTCAGAGTCAGACCCTCAATGGGTTTGATCTCCTCGTAGATGTTACCCGACAGACGGAGAGTGTTACCGTGCGAGGGGAATTTCTCATAGTAGTAGTAGGGGTTGTAGTACTCGTTAGCAAAGCCGTTCTCCGACTTGAAGTTCCACAACTCTTTGCTAAAGTCGAAACCAGCAAACTGCTGCCTATCTGCATCGAGGTAGATGTTCTCATAGGGAGCGTTGTAGGGAGCCTGGCCGTAAACCAAGTTACCAACCGACCAAACGGTCCAACCGGTGTTCGACTTCTCATACTCAGCGTAGCTCATATTCACATTGGCACCCATCTTGAGCCAGGGTTTAACCTGAGCGTCAACATTGGTACGGAACGAGTAACGAGTGTTGCCCGAACGGGGAGCGATACCCTCAGTGTCGAGGTAACCAGCCGAGAGGTAGTAGTTGATACCATTCGACGAACCGGTAACCGAAACATCGGCGCTATTTACGGGAGCGTTGCTCTGGTAAGCGTAGCCTTTCCAGTCGAAGGTGAAGTCGTTCTCCTCAATCCACCTCTTACGCGAGATCCACCTCTCAGCGTCGGGACCATTGATAGTCAGGTGGGGGAAGAGGATCTCCTCAAATGCCATCTGCTCGGGACCGGTCATCAGCTCAAATGCCTTGTTCTCTACAACACTGGAGAAACCAGTCTGCATACGAATCTGAACGAGCGACTTAGCAGCAGTACCCTTCTTGGTGGTTACATACATAACACCGTTTGCAGCCTGTGCACCGTAGATGGCGGTCGAAGCAGCGTCCTTCAGCAGAACCACGTTCTCGATATCGTTCGAGTTGAGCGAGTTGAGAACTGCAGCCGAAACAGGCGAACCATCAAGAATGATCAGAGGAGTGGTATCACCGTTGAAGGTCGACGAACCACGCATCATCATAGTCGAACCCGCAGTAGGCTCACCCGACGAGGTAAACACCTGCAGACCGGGGATCTTACCCTGAAGTACATCGGCAACGTTGGCAACGGGAGTACTTGCAACCTTGTCACCTTTCACGCTCGATACCGAACCTACCAGCGACTTGGCAGCAACACCCGAACCGTAACCTACGACAACCAGCTCATCCATCTCGTGAGCATCTGTCTTCAGGACTACATTAATGGCAGTACGGCCAGCAACTGCAATATTCTGAGTTGCATAACCTACATACGAAAACTCCAAAGTTGCATCTTTTGCCGCTTTGACCTCGTACGCACCATTGATGTCAGTGATCGTTGCCACTGTTGTACCGACTACCGAAACAGTCGCGCCGATTACGGGAAGACCCGACTCGTCGCTAACCGTACCAGTAATTCGCTGACCTTGAGCCATCGCGCTAACGCAAAGCATCAAGACTGCAAAAATTGATAGTACAATTTTTCTCATACGATTGATTTTTTAGTTTGTTAATAAAGTTGTTTATAGTTAGTTGTTTATCTCCTGTTTGGCGGCTTCATCATCCTCTCATCGGGACCCTCCCAATGCTCCGCCACACATCCGTTAATAGTGGTTTTCTTCCTATTTTTTCTCCTCTCTGTGCCCTTTTTCGCCCCTCAAGCCCCGCCCACACAAGGCAGGCACTGCGGCCATCGGACTGCAACTACGGCTCAATCAAACACTTAGTCGCCAAAACGCACTCTGGTGCTTATTTGAGGGCACAATTTAGAGTGTAAAATTACACAAATAATCAGAAAAAACAAATCTTTCCCATAAATTATTTCCCAAAAAACTTTCAACACTCCACAAAATCCCCCACCCCTGGCGATACAAACTATTATTACGCGCACGAGAACAAGGTCGCCCGCAACTCTTTTTTGCCCCTTGGAAAGAAAAAACCACCGAAAACTTTTCTATTTGCCTGGCAAATCATTATATTTGTGGATTAATTGTACCTTCACCACAGAAAAACATATATAAACACATAAATCTAAACTCTCTATGGACAACAAACTTTCCCGCTTGGCAGCCGACAACATCCGCATCCTGGCCCTCTCGATGGTAGAGAAGGCAAAATCGGGTCACCCCGGTGGTGCAATGGGTGGTGCCGACTTCATCAATGTGCTCTACTCGGAGTTCCTGCGTTACGACCCCGACAACTACGCCTACCCCTTCCGCGATAGGCTCTTCCTGGATCCCGGACATATGTCGCCTATGCTCTACGGCGTGTTGGCTCTGGCAAACATTATGACCATCGAGGAGCTCAAGTCGTTCCGCCAGTGGGGCAGCACAACCCCCGGCCACCCCGAGAGGGACCTCACACACGCCATTGAGAACACCTCGGGCCCCCTGGGTCAGGGTCACGCAATGGCCGTTGGTGCCGCTATGGCAGAGCGCTTCCTGGCCGCACGATTTGGCGAGTGGACCGCACACAAAACCTATGTCTTCATCTCCGACGGCGCCGTCGAGGAGGAGATCTCACAGGGCGTTGGTCGCATCGCTGGTCACCTCGGTCTGTCGAACCTCATTATGTTCTACGACTCGAACAACATTCAGCTCTCAACAACCGTAGAGGATGTTGACACTGAGGATATTGCAGCGAAATACAAAGCCTGGAACTGGAATGTTCTGGAGTGCAACGGCAACTCCGCCGAGGAGATTCGCAAGGCACTCAACGAGGCTCTCCAGGAGAGCGAGAGGCCCACTCTTATTATTGGTAAGACCGTGATGGGTCTTGGTGCTCGCGACGCCCAGGGTGGCAGCTTCGAGAACAAGATTTCGACCCACGGTCAGCCCATCTCTGCTGCCGGTGCCGACCCCAAGCGCTCCATCGAGAATCTGGGTGGCAACCCCGAGGATCCCTTCGTAATCTTCCCCGAGGTGGAGGAGGCCTACGCAGCCCGTCGTGAGGAGCTCCGCAAGTGGGCCGCCGAGCGCAAAGAGGTCGAGGCCAAATGGCGCGCAGAAAACCCCGAACTCGCCGCCAAGTTGGATCTCTTCCTGAGTGGCAAGACTCCCGAGATCGACTACTCCAAGATTGAGATTGCAGCCGGCTCGGCTACCCGCAACGCTTCGGCTACCGTGCTGGGTGCCTTTGCTGAACAGATTGATAATATGGTAGTTGCCTCGGCCGACCTGAGCAACTCGGACAAGACCGACGGCTACCTCAAGAAGACCCACGCCTTTGCCAAGGGCGACTGGAGCGGTAAGTTCTTCCAGGCAGGTGTATCGGAGCTCACAATGGCCTGCATTATGAACGGTATGGCACTCCACGGCGGTATCATCCCCGCCTGCGGTACCTTCTTCGTATTCTCGGACTATATGAAGCCCGCCGTAAGGCTTGCAGCCCTTATGCGCGCACACGTGATTTACATTTGGTCGCACGACTCGTTCCGCGTGGGCGAGGACGGCCCCACCCATCAGCCCATTGAGCACGAGATGCAAATCCGTCTTTTGGAGCACCTGAAGAACCACAACGGCGAGCGCAGTATGCTCGTGTTGCGTCCCGCCGATGGCGCCGAGACCGTGGAGGCTTGGAAGCTCGCAATGGAGGACCAGAGGCCTATTGCCCTGATCACCTCGCGCCAGAACATCAAGGACCTGCCCGCCGCAAGTGGCGACCGCCGAGCAGAGGCGGCACAGGCAGCCAAGGGTGGCTATGTGGTATGCGACGACGCCGACGCAAAGGCTGTGCTGATTGCCAGCGGTAGCGAGGTTTCGACCCTCGTGGAGGGTGCAGAGATTCTCAAGGCCGAGGGCATTGGCGTACGCATCGTGAGCGTTCCCAGCGAGGGCCTCTTCCGCGACCAGAGCAAGGAGTATCAGCAGAGCGTGCTGCCCGAGGGTCTGCCCCGCTACGGTATGACCGCCGGTCTACCTGTAACCCTCCAGGGTCTTGTGGGCGAGAACGGCAGGATTCACGGCGTGGACCACTTCGGCTACTCGGCTCCCTACAAGGTACTCGACGAGAAGTTCGGCTTCAATGGCGCAACAGTCGCCGCCGAGGTTAAGGAGTTGCTTGGTTAGTTTCACAACCTCCAAGCACAAAAAGAGGAGTGCCCCCAAAAGGCACTCCTCTTTTTATCACCCAACCTCTCGCCACTAATAGGCAACGAGAGTCACATAATAGCCGAGATAGGTTTCCCTCTTGGCGCTAAAGTTCTCATAGTAGGCAGCAGGGCAATAGACGGTTGCTGCCGTATCGCGACACCAAGGGAACTCCTCACCTTCCGCAAATTCGGGGCAATCACCCTTAAAATAGATGGTATCGGAGCTTTCATCGGCAAATACACCTCCCATCACCTTAACACTCGCAGGGATGGTTAAAGTGGTAGTTTTATTGTGCGCCAACGATTCACAAATCACCTCTGTACCCTCGTTAAGAATAATCGAAGTGATATTATTGCTAGCCAAAAACGCATTGTATTCAATAGTCTTAACCGTACCCGGGATATTTATCTCCGTCAGTGACGGACACCAAGCAAAACAGCCGTGTTGAATAGTCTCAATATTGGCAAAATCAATAGTGGAGAGTTTATCACAATAGTGGAAAGTCTCCTCTCCCGTAGATGTAAAGTGATCGGGGAAGGTGAAGTGTTCCAGAGCGTCACAGTCTGTAAACACACCCGTGCCAATCCAATTAGTCGTTGTGGGCTTAATCTCAATATCGGTGAGCGAAATACAGTACGAAAAAGCATTATGATCAATGGTTTCGGCAGCAAGAACCAGCTTTTTCAGCCCTTCACACTCGTGGAACGCACCGCCACCCACATACTTAACTGTGGCGGGTACTTCGAGTTCCTCCAAAGCCATACAACCCGAGAAGGCATGTGAACCGATACTCTCCAAGCCACCCCACTCGATGGACGCGAGAGCATAGTTGGCATAGAAAGCACCCT
>JAGBYS010000047.1 GCA_017628675.1 Tidjanibacter sp. | reverse complement strand
TCCCTCTCGGCATCCTCAAAGAAGGGCGAGGCGTCGAGCTCGTTCTGGAGCGACTCGATGGCACCCTTGGAGAGGCGTTTGCGCACCTTGTTGTGGAACGATTTGAACTGGTCGATGTAGTTGGAGCAGATGACCAGGAAGAGGCCTATGTACTGCTCCTTCACGGCGTTGGCCTCCACCAACTCGGCCGACAGGGCGTGCTCCTTGGCGTTCTGCTCCGACAGGCGCGAGATGTATTCGCCCAGCTGGCCGTTCATCTCCTCGAGCTGCACTTTGGCCTGGCGTATCTCGCGATTCTTGCGACGCTGTAGCATCAGGAAGAAGAGAATTACAACGGTCAGAATGGAGATGATGATGACGCTGCTGGTCAGCACGGTCTGTTGTGCCTGCACCTTGTCGCTGTAGCTCTTCTCGATGACGGGCATTAGCGAGGCCACCTGCCAGGGGCGCAGGCGCGAGTTGTAGAACGAGGCGTCGTTCATTGCAATCTGTATGTATTGGAATGCGCGGGTGATGTCGCCACGATAGAAGAGTATCTCGGAGAGCATACACAGCGATGCGTGGTCACGGGTGCAGCTGCGCATATCGGCCCTTGCCGAGCGTGCCAGATGGGTCATATACTCCTCGGTTGTGCTCCTGCCGTCGCCCACGCTCAGTGCCTTGAAGTAGGAGTAGAGGGCAAACTCCTGACTCTCGGGCGAGAGGGTGGGGAGTATCTGTTCCAGCTCCCTGGCCATACCCTCCCAGTCGGAGATGTTGCTATACTTGATGCACAGTAGTTTGTGGCGCTCAAGGTGGTCGCTCTCGGTGGCAATCAGGCGGCTCATAAAGATCTCCTCCATCTTTGCCGAGCTCTCCTTTATGATGTTTTCGGCCGAATACTCACGCAACTCGCGGTAGTAGGCGTGGGCCGCACGATAGTAGTTGCGCCTCTCCTCGGGGGTCATCGAGAGGGTGTCGGTGGTGCGGAGGATGGCCTCGGCCTCGCCGTAGAAGCCTGCAGCTGAGTAGATTTGTGAGGTGCGGAGTCGCAGTTGCTCGGCCTTCTTGTGGTCGTTGTGTTGTGTGGCCAGATCGATAGCTCGCCAGGTCCACTGGATTGTCGAGTCGAGTTGGTACTTGTCATACTCGTCAATGAGCCCCTCCATAATCTCCATACGCTCCTTGTAGGAGAGGGTGTTTCTCTCCAGTGCCTTGCGATTTAGGGCTATGCGCTCATTTTTGAGGGCGCTCAGCTCGGTGCGGAGTCCTATGGCCTTGTCGAGTTCCAGAAGAGCCACATTAAGCTCGTCCTCTGGAGTGATGCTACACGCCGCCAGAAGCAGCGGCACCATAGTCATAAGAAGTCGGAGAATAGGTTTCATCGTAGAAGGAGTTTTTGTCTACGACAAATATAGTATTTTCCCCCAAAAAATCAAAATTCCTCATCCCTCTTTCGGGCTTTTGGCAGCGTTGATGAGGCTTTTTCAATCTACTTTTACAAGGGGTGAATCGACCCTCTATGTATTTGAGTAATAATTGTTTGAGCCTTAATTGGGAAAGGTCTGTTCCACTTTTTGTGTTTTGTCAGTAGGGAGGGGTGGGAAATGTTGCTAAATTTGTGAAAACGCCGTTTGGTTATTTTCTGCACAAAAACCTAAAAAACATACCAAAGATGAAAAAAAGTTTCAGACTCATTGCTTTCGCATTTGCGGCACTTATGCTTGCGGCTTGCGACAACGACAACCAGGATCCACCCATCACTGAAGAGCCCGAACCTCAGGAGCAGACTCGCACAATTGAGATTGAGGCCTCGCTCGATGTGACTACCCGTCAGGCCCTGACGGACCAGATGGCTATGGAGTGGAAGAGTGACCTCTTCTCGGTAGTGGATGAGAGTGGCAAAAGCCTGAGTATCAAATCGGTTGAGGTTGCAAAAAATGCCACACTGAGCGTTGAGGTGCCCAAGGAGAGCACTAGGCTCAAGGTACTCTACGCCCCCTCGATACTTACCCCCTCGTCTATGCAGTCGACCATCTCGGCCGAGGCCACACAGCTCAAGGCTGGCAGCTCGGAGGGTGTGGCATTGACCCTTATGAGCCCCGAGTGGTTGGCGTTGGAGGGCGAGGTAGAGAAAGTTTCGGCTCCTCTGGAGTTGGCCTCCTCGCTGCTTCGCTATATGGTCTACAGCTCGGAGAGCGCTATGGTGGGCGAAAAAATCCTCTCGGTGAGTCTGGATGCAGACGAGAGTGCCACTCTGCACGGCGCTCTTACCTTCGATCTCTCGGACAATAGCTATGAGTTGAGTGGTGGTGTGAGCCTTTCGAAGGTGACGCTCGCAACCCCTTATGAGATTGGTGGAGAGAAGGATGCGGCAGCGGGTATCTATATGGAGCTCGCTCCTGCGGTGTTAGAGGGTGCCAAGTATGTGGTGGCAACCGATGTGGCCAAATATACCTTCGAGGCTACCGATGAGGTGGGCTTCCAGATGGGCACAATCCACACCGCCTACTTCGACCTAAAGAATGCCACCTCGCGTCTGGAGAACGATGCACAGGTGGTGAGCTACGACGCCTCCTACCTGACCACCTCGCTCCAGATGAGTGCGATGGGTGGTGTGCAGGATATGGGATACTACCTTGCAAGCGTGAATGGCGTGCAGGATACCACCAACTACGAGGCCGACTACTATACCCAGATCGGTTTCGAGTGCACCGACTCGGAGGGAGCGACCATTGATTGGGTTACCTGCGAGATTCAGAACTTCAATCACCCCGTGCTGAGCGTTGCAAAGAACGAGTCGACCGAGGGCCGTTTCTGCACAGTGAAGATCATCTATACCCCCTCCACCAAGGAGTATGCCGTGGAGAACCCCGTGATTGCCACCATTGAGGTCGCACAGAATGGTGCTACCGCAACCCACTCGCTTCACTATCAGTGGTTTGGCGATGCGGTGGTCAACATCCCCGGTGCCGGATTCTCGGGCGTCAAGGGTCTTGGTTACTTCCTGGCCTACCTCGATGGCTCCGCCTCGGCTGTGCCCGATGCAGAGGCTATTGAGCCCTTCTTCAAGACGGTGGAGATTGCCAGCGATGCGGAGTGGTGTGTGGCTACGATTGTGGGAGGCAACTTCAACAACATCCAGCTCGAGGCTATCGGGGCTAACCCCTCGACCACCCAGGAGCGCACGGCAACCATCACGGCAACCTTCAAGGGCGACACCGATACCTATGTTATGACTCCCGACAATACGGCCTTCACAATCAAGATTACCCAGCAGCCCAGCAAGCCTGCGGGCGTGAAGAGCGAGCTCTACTACACCACCGCCAACCTCTCGGTTGCACCTATGGTGGTGGCTTCGGGCATTAGCGACAAGGACCTCGGCTACTTCTTTGCGATGGTCGATGGCTCCCAGACAGACGAAGGTGGTAGCAAATATTTCGCATCGTTGGAGGTCAGTTCGTCGGCCTCGTGGATGAGTGCACGCATCGGTGGCAACCACATCTACCTCTCCGTGGAGCCCTCCACCGAGGGCTGGCGCAAGGGTGTCATCTCCATCTCCTATCCCGAGAGCGACCAGGAGGTTGAGATTGTGGGTGGCAACCCCGTGGTGACCATTGAGGTTGTGCAGATGCCCGCCTCGAGCGAAGAGAGAGCTGCGGTCTACACCTTCGGCAACGACCCCAATAACATCGTACTGCGCAAGGATATGACCGTGGGCAAGGATGGTTGTGGTTCGACGGGTGTTACCTGGATGTCGGTCTACAAGATTGTGGGTGGTCAGATTGACCCCACCCGCGACAACAACTTCACGGATGAGGCCCACGCACTCTCGTACTCCTATGTCGATGGCCAGGGCAACGCTATTGACTGGCTCTCGGCCAATGTGGGTGGCGACTGGCTCAACTATGAGGCGGCAGCCAACACTACGGGCAAGGCTCGTGTGGGCTACATCTATGTTCATCCCGCCGTTGGTGCAGGTCAGGCCTACGAGGGCTACAGCATTATTGACCCCTGCCTTGTGGTGAAGGTGCTCCAGAGCGCAGAGTAGAGCGGAGAGTTTTACACCTGTCACCTTCCACCCACAAAATGAGGGGGCGGGTGAAACATAAACAAAATATCACAAAAATTCCCGAAATTCATCATCTGTTTTTGGGAGTCGGGGCCCCTTTTGGGGTTGGATTTATGGGGCCCCGATATTTTTCTTCACATAAATCCCACCAAACCATTTTACCCAACTAAGTACCATTTTTTAAAACTCTGAAGAGTATGAAAAGGAGTGTGAAATATTGGCTTTTGTCGCTTGCAAGCCTTGCTCTGGCGTGTAGCCCCGAGCCTGGAGATGATAATATCGAAGAGCCCATTGACCCACCCGTAGAGGAGGGGGTTGTGGAGCTCAAGAGTGTGACCGTGGAGCAGTCGGGCTACTCGCTCGACTTCTCGGATGAGGCCACCGTCTATGTGGTGGTGGAGGATGCCGAGGCGGTGACGGATGAGGAGAGTTTCTCGCTGGTTGCGGCCGATAGCGACGACCTTCCCCGTATGCTCTCCCTGCGCAAGGTGGAGCCCACCGAGAGGCAGGGACGCTGGCGCTGCTTTGTGGCCGACAAGGGGCTCTCGGAGGAGTTTGTCGAGAGAGTCAGGATAAAGGTCGTGGAGGGCGACAAGGTGGCCTACACTGAGCCCTTCACGATTGCCACCCGAGGTATGGATGTGAGCCTCAAGAGGGTTATGTTCCTCAGGGAGGACAACCCATCGCTCGATAGCGATGTGGTTATGGCCTACGACTCCTCCCTCCACCGTTTCGAGGGGGCCACAAACCTCCCGTTGGAGAGTATGGCTCTGGTGGCACGCTTCGAGAGCAACGGAGTGGTGACGGTCGATGGCGTGGAGCAGATAAGCGGCCAGAGCGTTGTGGACTTCTCCGAGCCGCGTGAGTATGTGGTGAGCGGTGGCGCAGGAAGCAAGAGCTACACCATCCATCTGGTGAACTTCACGGGCCTGCCCATTATGAGTATCTACACCGATGACCGTGGGGCGGTGACCTCCAAGGAGGATTGGAAGAGTGCCAAGATAACTATCGATGGTCTGGGCCGTTTCGACGATCTCGAGGAGACGGTTGTGAACATCCGAGGCAGGGGCAATACCACCTGGGGTTGGCCCAAGAAGCCCTATGCGCTCAAGTTCGAGAGTAAGACCTCGGTGCTCGGTATGCCCAAGCATAAACGCTGGGTGCTCCTGGCCAACGCAATGGATAAGACTATGCTCCGCAACCGTATGGCCTTTCGCATCTCCGAGCAGACCTCTCTTGCTTGGACCCCTCGCAATGAGTATGCAGAGCTCTTCCTGAATGGTCGCCACCTGGGCACCTACCTTGTGGCCGAGCAGATAAAAGTCGACAAAAACCGTGTGAATATCACCGAGATGAGCCCCTCGGACAACGAGGGTGAGGCCATCACGGGTGGCTACCTCTTCGAGCTCGACTTCCACTTCGACAACGAGAAACAGTGGCGCACGCCTCGCAATATGCCCTTTGCCATCAAGTCGCCCGACGAGGAGGATCTCACAGATGCACAGTTCGCCTGGGCCCAGCAGTACATTAAGGAGCTCGAGGCCCTCATCCACTCCAAGGAGTTCCTCGATCCCGCCACGGGCTATATGAACTTCGTGGATCGTCAATCCTTTGCCGACTATTGGATTATATATGAAGTCTGCCTGAACCACGAGATTGGCAACCCTGGTAGTGTCTATATGCACAAGGATCGTGGTGGCTCTCTGGTTGCGGGCCCCATCTGGGACTTCGATTGGGGCACCTTCTCCTACAATGTCAGCTCGTGGGCACAGGATAAACTCTACCTACAGGGCACCCTCTGGTATGGCCGTATGTTTGGCGACCCCGAGTTCAAGGCCCTTGCCAAGGAGCGCTGGATGGATATCTATCCACGCCTCCGACAGCTCGTGGACTTCCTGGATCAGGAGGCCGACTATCTCAAGTGGGCGTCGGTCAAGAACTTTGCACTCTGGAATCCCCAGGATACAGGTGGTGTCAATGGCGATGAGCTTCTGCCCTGGAGCGAGGCCGTTGCCCGTATGCGCTCCATCTACATCGACCGTATTGAGGACATCAATTCCATTATTTCCTCCTGGTAAAAAACGCAGATAGCGGGTGCTTTTTGCACCAAACATCGAGAGCGGACTTCCTCACTTACGCTTAGTAAGCTGCGGAGTCCGCTCCTTCGTTTGGCACAAAAACCCCCGCATTCGCGGAATGAGTATAGACAATCCCTCCAAACCTCCCTTTGAAAAGGGAGGCTTGGTCAAGGGCAAGCCCTTGATAGGTACTCGCTGTTTTTTGTCTAAAGTCTAAGGTCTAAGGTCTAAAGTCTAACTGACCTAAG
>JAGBYS010000046.1 GCA_017628675.1 Tidjanibacter sp. | reverse complement strand
TCATACGATCTACCTCAAATGGGCTGGTGGATGGTATCTCAAGAAGACGAATTAAATTTGGAGGGATATTTGCAGTTCTACACTGGCTATATTTACACATATGCATCTGGAATCAGGGAAGTAGAGGATTTATCGCCAGACTATGTTCCACTCAATTGGCGCAGAGATTCAAATATTGATGGACACCCTTCTGACATTGTTATTAGTGATTCTCCAGTTCTTTCTATAAGATAACTAAAAATTAAACAAATTTTATGAAAAGATTCATTACTTTGATAGTATGCAGTACTGCATTGTGGGGAATATCGTGTTCACCCCAAGAAGAAGAATTTGAATTTCAGCAACCCACTTGGGATTACAACGAAATTTCTGACATTGTTTCTCAACACAATAAACAGGATGACGAAATCCTTGATCTCCCACTCATACTCAACCCCCTTGTCGCTAACGATAACGGAGAAGTTTGTTGGCAGTATTACAACTACTCGAAAGAGAACGACAACTACACCGAGTCACCTCGTTTCGAGACACAAACATATATGCTGGTAAATCTTATGCTCCCCGTAAATGAGGACACTCACCCTAACTTTATTTACGATTATCATATAGTGAGTTCGAGCCCTAGCCTTGCTCCAGAATATTCTAACGATACTTGGCCTGGTATGGGTGTTCAGATGCTGCATCGTCCGATAGTGAACCGCGACAACTCCACAAATAGTGCAGGATACAAGTACGCCTTTGAGCTACCTGTCATCCATCCATTCGATAGTCGAAAAGATACGCCATACACTCCGGTCAGCCACATACCGGTAAGTGTTTGTTTCTATAATTTCAGGGAGTGCAAATGGTATAGAACAGAAGATTATATACTAATATCCGAGCCTGACACAATGGATGACAACTTACCTGCAATGGGTGGAAAAGTCAAACTGATGAAATTTGCCGAATGGCAAGAACAAGAGAACAACAAATAAAACAGAGCATTATCAATGCCTCGCAACAACTTCTGCTCGAGTGTTGCGAGGCATTGTTTTACTCCAATCGTGGCATTGTTTGCGAAAAATTAACATAAAACATACCTCTTATTCCAAAAAAAGCATTTATATTTGTAAAAAATTTTAATAACTATTATTTTTGTCCGCCCAAAGAGCAGGCAAAACAGGTTAGGAAACAAAGGTTAACAAACACAAATAAATTTCAAGTAAAATGGTAAATTACAAAGACTTGGGCCTTGTAAACACCCGTGAGATGTTTGCAAAGGCAATCGAGGGCGGCTATGCAATCCCCGCCTACAACTTCAACAATATGGAGCAGCTCCAGGCCATCATCTCGGCTTGCGTTGAGACCTCGTCGCCCGTAATCCTTCAGGTTTCGGCAGGTGCTCGTAAATATGCAAACCAGACCCTCCTCCGCTATATGGCACAGGGCGCTGTTGAGTATGCAAAAGAGCTCGGCAAAAATATTCCTATCGCTCTCCACCTCGACCACGGTAGCAGCTTCGAGATCTGCAAATCGTGTATCGATATGGGCTTCTCGAGCGTTATGATCGACGGTAGCCACCTCCCCTACGAGGAGAATGTTGCACTGACCAAGAAGGTTGTTGAGTATGCACACCAGTTCGATGTAACCGTAGAGGGCGAGCTCGGCGTGTTGGCAGGTATCGAGGATGAGGTTGTTGCAGAGCACCACACCTACACCGACCCCAACGATGTTGTTGACTTCGTTTCCAAGACCGGTGTTGACTCGCTGGCTATCTCGATTGGCACCTCGCACGGTGCTAACAAGTTCAAACCCGAGCAGTGCGTACGCAACGAGCAGGGCATCCTTCTGCCTCCTCCCTTGCGTTTCGACATCCTCAAAGAGATTGAGGCTCGCATCCCCGGCTTCCCCATCGTTCTCCACGGCTCGAGCAGCGTTCCCCAGGACAAGGTTGCTATCATCAACACCTACGGTGGCGCACTCAAGGATGCAGTAGGTATTCCCGAGGAGCAGCTTCGCGAGGCTTCCAAGAGCGCTGTTTGCAAAATCAACATCGACTCCGACGGTCGTCTGGCTATGACCGCTGCTGTTCGTGAGGTATTCGCAAAGAACCCCGCAGAGTTCGACCCCCGCAAATACCTGGGTCCCGCTCGCGACGCTCTCAAGGAGCTCTATATGAACAAGAACATCAATGTTCTCGGTAGCGCAGGTCGCGTAGAGTAATCAACTCCCGCACAGCTATAAAACAGAGCCCCGACCACTCTTCGTGGTCGGGGCTTTATGTTTGAATTGCAAATGGTTATTACTCCTCTACCTCAGGCTTCCAGACTCTTTTGGTTTTGACGGTGATAATCTCGCCCTCGTCAGTGGTGAGGGTAACCGTTAGGGTGTGAACACCCTCTGCCGTTGGAGGAATTGGTGGAAATTGCAACACAATTCCAAGTGTAGTTACAAGACGCAAGCCCTCCTCAGGCATCTCATTGAGGTATCCAGAAAGAACATATGTCGATTTGAAGTCTTTGTAGCCTCCGGATACATAACCCCAATAGGAATGGCAACTATATTTCACAATGTCGGCTAAGGAAGTGCCCGCAGGATGATTCTCGTCGAAATCACGATTACTCACAACATCTATAGCCACAAAGTTCTTGCTAAACACATAACTGTAATAGTCGTGCTGGCTGGGGTCTGCCCATCCTGGTTTGAGTCTGTGTTCCCTATTAAAGGAGGTATCTCCATTTTTAATAGATAGTTCCTCGTATTTTTTCTTTGCTTCACCTCTACTGGTGCAAGTATAATAGATACCACCATCTTTTGCTACTATTGAGAGTCGGTTTTTATACCTAATCCCCCCACCAAAAGACCTATCATCTGAAGTATCTTTAAACTCACAGTCGACATAGCCTGCAACGAATGATTCTGCATCATAGTACGCCCAGAACGGTGGCTCACAACTCCACAAGAGGCACAAACAAAGTGCAAAAACAAGTCTAAGATGTTTCATAGTGTTGAGGTTTTAAGGTTATTTGGTTT